>CAMPIF010000245.1 GCA_946886245.1 Ectopseudomonas composti
TGCTGGAAGTAGCCGGGCTGACCATCGCCGCCGACGAAGTCACGCAAGGTGGTGCCGCCACGCTCGATGGCATGGGCCAGGATGCGTTTGATCTCCTCGGCCAGGCGCAGGTAACGCGCCCGCGAGATGGAGCCGGCTTCGCGGCGCGGATCGATACCGGCGGCGAACAGCGCTTCGGTGGCGTAGATGTTGCCCACGCCGACGACCACGGCGTTATCCATGATGAAAGGTTTGACCGCCATGCCGCGCCCGCGCGACATCTGGAACAGACGCTCACCCTCGAACAATCCGCCCAGCGGCTCTGGGCCGAGCTTGCTGAGCAGCTCGTGGCGCAGCGGATCTTCGCTCCACAGCAGCGCGCCGAAACGCCGTGGGTCGGTGTAACGCAGCGCCAGACCGGACTCCAGCTCGATATCCACATGCTCGTGCTTGGCCGCGGGCAGGCCGCACTCGACCAGGCGCAGACTGCCGGACATGCCCAGATGACTGATCAGACTGCCGACTTCGGCCTTGATCAGCAGGTACTTGGCGCGGCGCTCGACGCACTCGATACGCTGGCCGGACAGACGCACGTCCAGGTCTTCGGGGATCGGCCAGCGCAGGCGGCGCTCGCGCACGATCACGCGGCTGACGCGCTGACCTTCCAGATAGGGCGCGATACCGCGACGGGTGGTTTCGACTTCGGGTAATTCAGGCATGGCAATACGACAGGAAACGGCGGTGCGTCACCTTAGCAGGAGCCGCGCGGCAAGCGGTAGGGTCCGCCGCTCACCTGCCCGGCGGCGCAAGCGCTTGAAGACTCAGAGCACGGCCAGGTCACGGATGCTTTCGCGCAGGTTCTCGAAGTCATACTCCGACAACCCCAGATACTCGAGAACCGGCTGCGCGATGTACTGCCACTCCAGGTCGGTGGCCTGCCCGCCCTGCACGCGATGCGTCTCGCAGATATGCTCGGCCATCTTCAGAATGCCCAGCAGCGTCTTCAACTGAGCGTCGCGCCCCGAGTCGTCGCTGAAGATCGACAAGGCGTTGTGGTGGTTGGCGATGACCTCGCAGAGATGCTCCGGCAGGCGCCAGGAACGTGCGGTGAAATAACCGACCACGGCATGATTGGTGGTCAGCAGACGGTTCTCGGTATCGACCACCCGGCGCTCTTCACTGGCACTGGCGTAGGCTTCCTCCAGCACCTGCATGTAGTTGGGAAAGCGTTTGAGCATCAGCGGAATGCCGCAATCGTGGAACAGCCCCAGGCTGTAGGCTTCGTCGGGAGAGTGATAACCGAGGCGCTTGGCCAGGGTCAGGCAGGTCATCGCCACGTCCTGGGCACTGTCCCAGAAGCGGTTGAGCACCAGGATCGCTTCGTCGGTCAGCTCGCCTTTGATCGACTGCGCATTGATCAGGTTGATCACCGTGTTGCAGCCCATCAGATTGACCGCCTGCTGAATCGAGGCGATGCGATTGGCCAGGCCGAAATGCGGCGAGTTGACGATTTTCAGCAGCGCGCCGGACAACCCAGGGTCCTGACTGATCAGCTTGGCGATGCTGCGCAGATCGGGGCTGGGCATGATCTGCTCCATCTGCAGATCGACCATGATCTGCGGTTGCGGCGGTACACTGATCCCCTGCAGGACTTGCTGGATCTGTTCGGCGGTAAGTTCGTAGGTCATGACAGAGGGATCGTGCAGGGTGAGAAGTAGCGCACAGTCTAGCCAAAGCACTGGCCAGCCCGCAGTCGACTTTTGTAACCGCCGTCCCCGTGTGCAAACCGCTATAATCCCGCTCTTTTCCCCGCGGAGCCCGAACTCATGTCTTCCCTGCCCAGTCTGCGCCTGAAAGCCAACGCCGACCGACGCCTGCGCGCCGGCCACCTGTGGGTCTACAGCAACGAGATCGATGTCGCCGCCACCCCGCTGCATGGTTTTGCTGCCGGCGACCAGGCTGTTCTCGAAGCGGCCGGCGGCAAGCCGCTGGGCATCGTCGCCATGAGTCCGAACAACCTGATCTGCGCGCGTCTGCTGTCACGCGACGTCAAGCACGTGCTGGACAAATCCCTGCTGGTGCACCGCCTCAACGTCTGCCTGTCGTTGCGCGAGCGCCTGTTCGACAAACCCTGCTACCGCCTGGTGTATGGCGACTCAGACCTGCTGCCGGGGCTGGTGGTCGACCGCTTCTTCGACATTCTGGTGGTGCAACTGGCCTCGGCCACCATGGAAGCGCACAAGGATGACGTGCTCGCGGCCCTGATCCAGGTGTGCAAGCCCAGCGGCATCCTGTTCAAGAACGACTCCAGCGCGCGCGACGCCGAGGGCCTCGAGCGCTACGTGGCGACCGCCTACGGCGAGGTGCCGGAGTGGGTAGCACTGGAAGAGAACGGCGTGAAGTTCGAAGCCCCGGTGATCGAAGGGCAGAAGACCGGTTGGTTCTACGATCACCGCATGAACCGCGCACGCCTGGCGCCCTATGTCAAAGGCAAGCGCGTGCTCGACCTGTTCAGCTACATCGGCGGCTGGGGTGTGCAGGCTGCGGCCTTCGGCGCCAGCGAAGTGTTCTGCGTGGACGCTTCCGGCTTCGCCCTCGATGGCGTGGAGCGCAACGCCACGCTCAACGGCTTCGCCGAGAAGGTCACCTGCGTGGAGGGCGACGTATTCGCCGCGCTGCGTGAACTGAAATCCGCCGAAGAACGCTTCGACGTGGTGATCGCCGACCCGCCCGCCTTCATCAAGCGCAAGAAGGACATCAAGAACGGCGAGGCGGCCTACCGGCGCCTCAATGAAACCGCCATGCGTCTGCTGAACAAGGACGGCATCCTGGTCAGCGCCAGCTGCTCCATGCACCTGGAAGAGGACAACCTGCAGAACATCCTGCTGACCAGCGCCCGTCATCTGGATCGCAACATCCAGCTGCTCGAACGCGGCGCCCAGGGCCCGGATCACCCGGTGCACCCGGCGATCAACGAGACCCGCTACATCAAGAGCCTGACCGTGCGTCTGCTGCCCAACAGCTGAACGTAGGGTGCGCCATGCGCACCGAAAATGCCGGTGTCATCAAGCATCATTGGTGCGCAGCACACCCTACGCGATACGCGCCGAAACAGGGACGCTCTCCAGACCGTGCACCTGCCAAGTGCGTGTCGACAGGAGCCCCATCACTTCCCTCGCCGTTACCTCTCCCCACACCCGCCTCGCATCTCGCCCAGTATCGACTAGGCTTTAAGCTGCATAGCAGAACGCTATCAACCAACCACTGGTTAACTGGCGTGCTTATTGCTCTTGGCTATCGACACAACGACCGCCTTTCACGGACAACAGCGGGGAGGACTATGACTGCGCAGGCTGGGAACGACGCGTTCCTGCGATTCACCAACGTCAAGAAGACCTACGATCACAAGACTCTGGTGGTCAAGGACTTCAACCTCAACGTGGCCAAGGGCGAGTTCATCACCCTGCTCGGCCCCTCCGGTTCGGGCAAGACCACCTGCCTGATGATGCTCGCCGGCTTCGAGGACGTGACCAGTGGCGAGATCCTGATCAACGGCCGCAACGTCACCAGCATCGCCCCCTACGCTCGCAACATCGGCATGGTCTTTCAGCAGTACGCGCTGTTCCCGCACATGACCATCCGCGAGAACCTGGCCTACCCGCTGAAGATTCGCAAACTGCCCAGGGACGAGATTCGCGCCAAGGTCGAGGAGTACCTCGCCCTGGTCGAACTGCAGGCCTTTGGCGGCCGCTACCCCGCCCAGCTCTCCGGCGGCCAGCGCCAGCGCGTGGCCCTGGCCCGCGCGCTGATCTTCGCCCCGGACATCGTGCTGATGGATGAGCCGCTCGGCGCGCTGGACAAGAAGCTGCGCGAGCAGATGCAGTTCGAGATCAAGCGCCTGCACGAGCAGCTCGGCTTCACCGTGATCTACGTGACCCACGACCAGACCGAAGCGCTGACCATGAGCGACCGCATCGCCGTGTTCAACAACGGTGTGGTACAGCAATGCGCGGCGCCGCACGTGCTCTACGAACGTCCGGCCAATCTGTTCGTCGCCGACTTCATCGGCGAGAGCAACAAGCTTTCCGGGGTGATCGAGTCGGTCGACGCCGAACGCGTCCAGGTCCGCCTCGACGATGGTGGCCTGGTGAGCACGCTGAAAGCCAACTGCACCGAAGTCGGCCAGGCCACCACGGTGTCGGTTCGCCCGGAAAAGCTCAATTTCACCGACCGGCTCGGCGCCAGCGGCAATCAGGTCAAGGCCCGCTTCGTCACGCGCCATTACGTCGGCGAATACATCCGCTACCACTTCGAGACCGCCAGCGGTGCCGAACTGGTGGTGAAGAATCTGAACGACAGTTCAGCCCCGCAACTCAGCGCTCAGGAAGAGATCGCCCTCGCCTGGCTGCCGGAAGACAGCCAGGCCCTGGACCGATCGGAAGTGCCGAAGACGCTCTGACCCCACAACTAGTAGAAGCAAATGGAGCACAGCAATGGCTAGATCACTGACTACCAGCTTTTCCACCTTCGCCCTGGTGGCGGCATTGGCACTCACAGCGGGCAACGCCACGGCCCAGGACAGCCTCACCGTGGTTTCCTGGGGCGGTTCCTACGGCGCCGCGCAAAAGAAACACGTCATCGACCCGTACCAGGCGGAATCCGGCGTCAAGGTATTGTTCGAGGATTACTCGGGCGGCGTCGCCGAGATCAAGGCCCAGGTCGAGTCCGGCAACATTCAATGGGACGTCGTCGACTTCGAAGTGATCGACCTCGAGCGCGCCTGCTCCGAAGGCCTGCTGGAAACCCTCGACCACAGCGTGCTGCCGGCCGGCATCGACGGCACCTCGGCCGCCCAGGACTTCATCCCCGAAGCACTGGCCAGCGAGTGCGCAGTGGGTAACATCGTCTGGTCCGTTGTGTTCGCTTACAACCAGAACACCATCGGCGGCACCAAGGCGGCCAGCATTGGCGACTTCTTCGACACCGCCAAGATTCCGGGCAAGCGCGCCATGCGTAAGCGCCCCCAGGTGAACATGGAATGGGCGCTGATGGCCGACGGCGTCGCGCCTGAGGAAGTCTACGAAGTGCTGGCCACCCCGGAAGGCCAGCAACGCGCCTTCGACAAGCTGGCCAGCATCAAGGATGACATCGTCTGGTTCGACTCCTGGTCGCAAGCGCCGCAATTGCTCAATGACGGCGGCGCCGTGCTGGTGCAATCGGCCAACGGCCGCTTCTACGACGCCATCGTGCAGGAGAAGAAACCCTTCGAAATCGTCTGGGACGGTCACGTCTACGACCTCGACGCCTGGGCCATCGTCAAGGGCAGCCAGAAGAAGGACCTGGCCATGGAGTTCATCAAGTACGCCACCGGCTCCAAACCGCTGGCTGGCATGCCGGACGTTGCCTATGGCCCGACCCGCAAGTCGTCCATGCCTCTGGCCGACCAGAGTGCAGCGCCGCACCTGCCGACCGCTCACCTGGACAAAGGTATCCAGGCTGGCTCCGAGTTCTGGGCTGACTATGGCGAGTCGCTGGGCGAGAAGTTCAACGAGTGGCTGTTGAAGTAAAGGCCATCAGCTCCCCTCTCCCACTTGTGGGAGAGGGGTTGGGGGAGAGGGTATCGGTCTCACCAGATCCCCTTGATTGCGCTCGGCGGGTTACGCCGCGCCCAGCAATCGCATCGCCTATCTGGCCAGGCATCATGCGCGGCTAACCCACCCCACAACGGATCGGAGAAACAGTTTGTCATCCCTGACCACCAGCGAAGCCGGCCAAGCCGCCAGCGCCCGACGCAAGAAGCGCCTCGCCGCCTTCCTGTTCGTGGTGCCGCTGCTGCTGTTCATCATCGTCACTTTCGTCGCACCGATCGGCACCATGCTGTGGCGCAGCGTGCATCACCCGACCGTGGCCGAACTGATTCCGCTGACCCTGGCCGAACTCGAACGCTGGGACGATCACAAGCAACTGCCGGACGAAAAGACCCTGCAGGTATTCGTCAAAGAACTGCATGGGCTCAACGAGCAACGCCTGTCTGGCAAGCTCTCCGAAGAGTTCAACCGTGCCTATGCCGGCATGTCCAGCGTGGTCAAATCCAGCGCCCGACGGATCGGCCGGCTGGATGCGCAGAAGCTGGAAGCCCAGGGCATAAAGACCCTGCTCGACGCCCATCGCAACTGGAGCAAACCCGAGCTGTGGTACGCCATCGAGCGCGCCGGCAAGGTCTACACCTACGACTACTACCTGACTGCCCTGGACCTGGAGCTGCACCCCGATGAGGGTATCCAGGTACGCCAGGACACGCAGATCTACCTGCAGCTGTATACCAAGACCCTGAACATGGCGCTGGTCATCACGCTGCTTTGCGCCCTGCTCGGCTACCCGCTGGCCTACTACCTGGCCGGGTTGCCATCGAATCGCGCCAACCTGCTGCTGGTGTTGGTACTGCTGCCGTTCTGGACCTCGCTGCTGGTGCGCACCACCTCGTGGATAGCCCTGCTGCAGACCAACGGCGTGATCAATTCCTTCCTCATGGGCATCGGCCTGATCGGTCAGCCCTTCGAGATGCTCTACACCTCGTTCGCCACCGTGGCAGCGATGACCCACATCCTGCTGCCGTTCATGATCCTGCCGCTGTACAGCGTGATGCGCGGCATCGATCCCAGCTACATGCGCGCGGCGC
>CAMPIF010000246.1 GCA_946886245.1 Ectopseudomonas composti
GATCATGACCCACGCGCGCAAGCTGGCGCGCATCGGCGGCAGCGCCGAAGCGCAGCTTGGCCTCTATCGGCGTGCCCGCAGCGGCGGCGCCAAGCAGTGCGCCGCCGTATGCGAAGTGGTCGATACGCTGATGCAGCAGACGGCCCTGCAGGACGTTCGGCAAATAGCCTGAACATCTGCCTGGCTGCGATTTCGGAACAGGGACATGCCTTGTCCCGGAGCAGCTTCATGCATGCCTTGAGCGATCACGGCAGCTACCTGCACGGCGGCGCGCCGAGCGTGTGTGCCGGCGACAAGGGGCTGACCTTCAGGACGGGCCAGACCCACGTCCATCCGCTGCTAGCCAGGCTGCTGGAACCTAGCCAGCGCGGCGACCTGAACCCGCAAATCATCATCAGTCATCGCATGCCGCTGGCCCGATTCTCTGAACCTTTGGCGCCTGCGAGGCTTTCTAAATCTCACGGGCGCCGCAATCGGCATTCGTCATGAACCATCAGGAGGAAACGCCATGCCACTGACCCAGAACGTCCATCGTGTTGAACGCGCTGTCTCGCTCGCCACGGGCGCCACTGCCATCGTCGCCGGCGTCTGCCAGGGCGGCACCTCGGGTGTGCTCAAGGCCCTTGGCGGCGCCGCGCTGCTGCAACGCGGGCTGAGCGGGCACTGCGTGCTCAAGGGGCTGGTCAGCGACCCCAAGACCGAACTGGAGTGCCTGCGCCAGCGCGTGGCCGAACTGCGTGCCGCACTGCCTCGCCTGCAGAAGGAAATGGACAGCTTGAAAGGGCGCCAGGAGAACAAGCTGGATCATGCCGTCGAGGAAACTTTCCCGGCCAGCGATCCGATCTCGCCTTGAGCCGAACGTAAGGGCGATGGCGCATGTGCGCCGTCGCCATGCGTGGCCCATATCGTTCGAAGGAGGCATAACATGAAAGACACAACTCCAGGTCCCACCCCGAAACCAATCGATGAGCAGGCGCTGGACTTCAGCAATGACGACCGTCCTGGTACGGGCGAGTCCTCGTTGCAGCATGCCGCGCGGCCGTCGTCCAGCCCCGAGGAGGAGATCGGCCTGACCGGCGCCGCGACGCTTGGCGAAAGCGAGCACGAGGACAACGTCAGCCTCGACGATCTGAGCCCGGACACCCTGATCGATGACCGTGGTGCACGCTCGCCGCTTGAACCTGGTGGCGAGGGTGCCAACGACGAGGAACTCAGCGTGGTCGACGAAACTCAGGTCGGTGGCGGCTTCGGCCTCGACGAAGCGGAGCTGGCGCGCTCGGCCCCCCTCGACGGCAAGCCCTGGACCGACGAGGTCGTACCCACCGACGAGGAGCGCGAGCCATGAACGCCACAATCTGCGCCTGCCCGCATTGCGATTGCCCGGTCGAGTCCCGTGAGTGGGTGCACGAAGTCGCGGGCGACGATCTGCTGTATTGCTGCGAGGCCTGCATGCAGCGCCATCCCAAGGGCATGGTCCAGTGCCGGAGCGCCGGCTGCGATTGCGGCGAGCGCGCGGCACGTGAACGCGAACAGGCCACTTAGGATTGGCGCAGCGCCTGCAGCAACTCCTCCTTGCGCATGCGCGACCGTCCAGCGATATCCCGCTTGCGCGCCAGCTCCATCAGCTCGGTCTTGTTCATCGCGTCCAGGCGCTGACCGGGCCGCGGTGTCCCTTCGCGTGTAGCGGCTGCACGCCGCGCCGAGGACTCGCGTGCGGCCTGCTTGCTGGCCGCGCTGGTCTTCTGCCCGGAGCCGCCGGCCTTCTCGCCGCCGCCGGACTGCTTGTTGACGGTGGCCCAGGCACGCGCCTCGGCCTCGTCCTGGGGTACGCCGCGCTCCCTGTAGCTGTCTTCGATGTGCTCGGCCTTGCGCTTCTGCTTGGCGCTGTATTTGTCTTTGCTGCCACGGGGCATGAGCCTTCTCCCGATTGGTTGTGATGCCTAGAGGGAGTGAATGCACGGCGGGGCACAGGTTCCCTGTTTCGGATAACCGGCGGCGACGATGATCCGAACCTCTGCGCGCCGGCTTCGCTCAGATGCAAAGCATCCCTGGAGATTGAACGAAGATGGACATACTCGAGCGAATCCTCTCCACCCTGGTGCAGGAGTTTTCCGACCTTGGCCAGGTGGAGCACATCACCCGCGCCACGCTGCGCCTGGTTCTGGCCATGTTGCTCGGCGGCCTGCTTGGCTACGAGCGCGAGGTGATGGGCAAGGCCGCCGGGATGCGCACGCACATGCTGGTCTGCCTCGGCGCCGCGATCTTCGTCATGGCGCTGGAGCAGGACGGCGCCGAAGCCGATGCCATGAGCCGGGTAATCCAGGGCATCGCCGCGGGTGTCGGTTTTCTTGGCGCCGGCACCATCCTCAAGGGGCAGAACATTTCCGACGTCAAGGGCCTGACCACCGCCGCCGGACTGTGGGCCTCGGCCGCCATCGGCGTGGCGGTCGGGCTCGGTCGCGAGGCCAGCGCCGTGTTGTCCACGGTGATAGTGCTGGTGGTGCTGCACCTGATGCCGCTGCTGGTCGATCCAGGTACGAGAACCAAGCCCGATGACCAGAGCGCTGAAAAAAAGGACGACGATCGATAGTCCCTTGAACGGGAAAAACTGCCTGAACTTTTCCCGCCGCCTGAGCCTCGGAATTTCTGACAGGCACAGCGTCTTGAGCGTTGTCGCCGGTCTGCCCGCCACCCCTTCGAACACGTCTGCCAGGCGTAGAGGAGCCAGGAAAGATGCCGTCCCCGCAGCATGCCGACCAGACCCTGAGACACGCCATCGCCCAGCCTCGGCTTGCCATCGAAGCGCTACAGCCGATCATCGAGAACGGTCGCTTCGCCAGCAAATGCCTGTGTGGCCGGCCGTTGTCGGTCAGCGCCGTGATCTTCAGCGATGGTCACGAGCAACTGGCCGCCGACCTGTTGTGGCGCGCCAACGGCGAGGCCACCTGGCAGCGCGCACCCATGCAGGCGCTGGGCAATGACCACTGGAGCGCCACGTTGCGCATCGACCAGGAGGGCCGCGGCGAATTCGCCATCGAAGCCTGGCTGGACCTCTATGCCAGTTTCCGCCAGGAGCTGGTGAAGAAGCTCGGCGCGGGCATGGCGGTTGGGCTTGAACTGCAGGAAGGCGCGCAGCTGGTCAGGCGCATTGCCGCGCAGGCGCCAGAGGATTTGCACGCCGAGCTGACAGCGCTGATCGAGCGCATGGAGGCTTCACAATCGCAGGCCGAACGCGAGGCCGTGCTGATAGACCCCTCCGTCAACGAACTGATGCGCCGCGCCGAATATCGCCCGCATCTGCTGCGCACGCCGAACTACCCGTTGGACGTCGAGCGCGCCCTGGCCGAATTTGCCAGCTGGTACGAGCTGTTTCCCCGCTCACTGGGCGACGTGCAGCGCCACGGCACCTTCGCCGACGTGCATGCGCGCATCCCGGAGATCGCCCGGATGGGCTTCGACGTGCTGTATTTCCCACCCATACATCCCATCGGCCGGGCTCACCGCAAGGGGCCGAACAACAGCCTCACGGCCGGCCCGGACGACCCCGGCAGCCCCTATGCGATCGGCAGCGAGGAGGGCGGCCACGACGCCGTGCACCCGCAGCTGGGCAGCCCCGAGGATTTTCGCCAACTGGTGCGCGTCGCGCGCGAGCATGGCCTGGAAGTGGCGCTGGATTTTGCCGTGCAGTGCTCGCCCGATCACCCCTGGCTCAAGCAGCACCCCGGCTGGTTCAGCTGGCGCCCGGACGGCAGCATCCGCCACGCCGAGAACCCGCCGAAGAAGTACGAGGACATCGTCAACCTCGAGTTCTATGCCGAAGCGGCCATGCCCGACCTCTGGCTGGCGTTGCGCGACGTGGTGCTGGGCTGGGTGGAGCAGGGCGTGACGCTGTTTCGCGTCGATAATCCGCACACCAAGCCGATGCCTTTCTGGGAATGGCTGATTGCCGATGTACGTGAACGCCACCCCGAGGTGATCTTCCTTGCCGAGGCCTTCACCCGCCCGGCAATGATGGCGCGTCTGGGCAAGCTCGGCTTCAGCCAGAGCTACACCTACTTCACCTGGCGCAATACCAAGGCCGAGTTGCAGGCCTACCTGACCGAACTGAACCAGGCGCCCTGGCGCGACTGCTACCGGCCGAACTTCTTCGTCAACACCCCGGACATCAACCCCTACTTCCTGCAGCGCAGCGGCAGGCCCGGCTTTCTCATTCGCGCCGCGCTGGCGACCATGGGCTCCGGGCTCTGGGGCATGTATTCGGGCTTCGAGCTGTGTGAGGCCGAACCGGTGCCAGGCAAGGAGGAGTATTTCGATTCGGAAAAGTACCAGTTGCGCCCGCGCGACTACCAGGCGCCTGGCCATATCAACGCCGAGATCACCCGGCTCAACCAGATTCGCCGCGACAACCCGGCACTGCAGAGCCATCTGGGCTTCCAGGCCTACAGGGCGTGGAACGACACCATCCTCTACTTCGGCAAGCGCACCGCGGATCTGAGCAACTTCATCCTGGTCGCCGTCAGCCTCGATCCGCACCACGCCCAGGAAGCGCACTTCGAGCTGCCGCTGTGGGAGCTGGGCCTGCCCGACGATGCCGACCTGGCCGGTGAAGACCTGATGACCGGCCACCGCTGGACCTGGCACGGCAAGGTGCAGTGGATGCGCATCGAACCCTGGCACTTGCCATTCGGCATCTGGCGAATCCAGACCGTCCGCTGAACAACGGAGTAGCACCATGGCCAAGCGCAGCGCCGGCAAGACCTTCCTCAACGACCCGCAGTGGTACAAGGACGCGGTGATCTATCAGGTCCACGTGAAGTCGTTCTTCGACGCCAACAACGACGGCATCGGTGACTTCCAGGGCCTGATCGACAAGCTCGACTACATCGCCGAGCTCGGCGTGAACACCCTCTGGCTGCTGCCGTTCTACCCGTCGCCCCGGCGCGACGACGGCTATGACATTGCCAAGTACAACGACGTCCATCCCGACTACGGCAGCTTGGCCGACGCCCGGCGCTTCATTGCCGAGGCGCACCGGCGTGGCCTGCGCGTGATCACCGAGCTGGTGATCAACCACACCTCCGATCAGCACCCCTGGTTCCAGCGTGCGCGCCATGCGAAAAAGGGCTCCAGGGCGCGCGACTATTACGTGTGGTCCGACAGCGACGAGAAGTACGCCGGCACGCGGATCATCTTCATCGACAGCGAGAAGTCCAACTGGACCTGGGACGCCGTGGCCGCTCAGTACTTCTGGCACCGCTTCTACTCGCACCAGCCGGACCTCAACTTCGACAACCCCAAGGTGCTCGACGCCGTGCTCGGGGTGATGCGCTTCTGGCTCGACATGGGCGTCGACGGCCTGCGCCTGGACGCGATCCCATATCTGATCGAGCGCGACGGCACCAACAGCGAAAACCTGCCAGAGACCCACGCCGTGCTCAAGCGCATCCGCGCCGAACTGGATGCGCGCTACCCGGATCGTCTGCTGCTGGCCGAGGCCAACCAGTGGCCGGAGGACACCCGGCCGTACTTCGGTGAAGACGACGAATGCCACATGGCCTTCCACTTCCCGCTGATGCCGCGCATGTACATGGCCATCGCCCAGGAAGACCGCTTTCCGATTACCGACATCCTGCGCCAGACGCCGGAGATTCCGCCCAACTGCCAGTGGGCGATCTTCCTGCGCAACCACGATGAGCTGACCCTGGAAATGGTCACCGACGACGAGCGCGATTATCTGTGGAACTATTACGCCGCCGACAGCCGCGCTCGGATCAACCTCGGCATCCGCCGGCGCCTGGCGCCCCTGGTGGGGCGCGACCGCCGACGTATCGAGCTGCTCAACAGCCTGCTGCTGTCGATGCCCGGCACGCCGACCCTGTATTACGGCGATGAGATCGGCATGGGTGACAACATCTACCTCGGCGACCGCGACGGTGTGCGCACACCGATGCAGTGGTCGGTGGACCGCAACGGCGGCTTCTCCCGTGCCGACCCGGCCAGCCTGGTGCTGCCGCCGATCATGGATTCGCTGTACGGCTACCAGAGCATCAATGTCGAGGCACAGGCGCGCGACCCGCATTCGCTGCTCAACTGGACGCGGCGCATGCTCGCCATCCGCAACCAGCACAAGGCCTTCGGCCGTGGCGCGCTGACGATGCTGACGCCGAGCAACCGGCGCATCCTGGCCTACCTGCGTCTGCATCGAAGCGAGGATGGCGCCGAGCAGCAGATCCTCTGCGTGGCCAACCTGTCCAGCGCGGCCCAGGCCGTCGAGCTGGAACTGGCCGACTACCGCGACCGGGTGCCGGTGGAGATGATCGGTGGTGCCTCGTTCCCGCCCATTGGCCAGCTCACTTACCTGCTGACCTTGCCGCCTTACGGCTTCTACTGGTTCTACTTGGCCGACGCCTCGCAGATGCCCAGCTGGCACCTCAAGCCGGTGGAGCGCATGCCGGAGCTGCAGACCCTGGTGCTGAGCCGCGCCCTGGGCGCGTCCGGCGAACAGGCAGAGGACGGCAGCGATCGCGGCGAGGATGATTCTCATGGCGTGTCACCTCGCAGGTGCTCGTCCAGCCACTTCCACGAGGTGTTGTAGAAGTCGACGCAGCTCGTGTGCGTGAGCTCGGGGTACACCTTCAGCGTCTTCTCGCCGCTCAAC
>CAMPIF010000247.1 GCA_946886245.1 Ectopseudomonas composti
GACGGGCGCACTCTAGCCCGAGGGTTTCAGGATGGCAACCTACTGTGGCGTAGTTAGTGAGGTGTCGAGTCCGTCAACCTCGAGGCTTATGGGGTTGGAGGGCAGAGATCTCACTCCAGGTATGGCTATTGGCATACAGCCTTGCCTCCGTAATCAGCGAACCCGTCAGCTACGCGGGTAATCAGCCTCTGGAGGAGTACGCCATGTCTGCCAAGGAAGAGCAGTTGAAACAGTTGCTGGGTCTCATGGCTCGCAGCATGACCGAAATGACCGCGTCCGTAACCGCAATGGCCTTCGAATAACTGCGCAGCTAGGATGCAGCACGGCAGAGTTCAGCCAAGCGCATGAGCGAGCGCATGCAGGTCATCAATGAGGAGTTGGACCAGCAGTGGGAGTTGGTCGCCAACTAACCAGCCAGCGTGATCAAAAAGTACTGGTTCAGAAATTGGATATCTGTTCGGTTAGCGCATCGGAGCTGAGTCGCTGCAGGAGTTCGAGGAACGGCGTATGAACTTGATCTATGTAGCTCGCGCCGTTAAGCACTTGAAGGCCTGGCGGCTGGTCGGACCACCGGCCAAGAATGCAGCTGTCCCGCGGGGTTTGATAGCACTTCTCTCGCAGGCCGGGCCTGAGAGAGAAGAACGGCATGCACGATGGCTAGTCGACCCTGTAAACGGGCAGTCACGACAGAGCGCTCCCTGCAAGGGGGATAGAGAGCAGCTAGCACGGATCCTCCCTCGCTACGCAGATTTTTCTTACGAAGCGGGTACAAGGCGGCTGAGGCGAGCCTGATTTGTACAAACGATGGATGTGGCGATCACCTGGCTGATACGCCGCTCTGTAGAAGTCACCACGGGGCCGTCTGGTGCCTCTATCGACGGCGGGCTCTGGTCAGAACGTTCAGACGTTCAGCCATGGCTATTGGCCGTTTCGTAAAACTCATCTCTCATCAGTTGCGGCGGCTTGCCATAGGCGCGTAGAAACGCCTGGCGCATACGTTCGCGGTCGCCGAAACCGGTTTCGCGGGCGATCACTTCTACGGGGTGACGGCTCGTTTCCATCATGACGCGCGCGGCCTCCAATCGCAGGCTTTCGACTGCTTTCGCCGGCGTTTTCCCGGTTTCCTCGCGGAACACCCGGCTGAACTGGCGCGGGCTGAGTCGCGCAACATCTGCCAGTGCCTCGACCGAGAGATCACTGCGCAGGTTTTCGCGCGCATAGGCCATTGCCAGTTGCACGCGGTCGGATTTCGGGTCTATCTCCAGCAGCGCCGAAAGCTGTGATTGCTCGGCGCCTCTGCGCTGGGCGATGACCAGTTTGCGGGCTACGCGGCGGGCCAGGTCAGGGCCCAGGTCGTTCTCCACCATGGCCAGGGCAAGATCCACTCCGGCACTCATGCCTGCCCCCGTCCAGATCTGCCCGTCGACCACGAACAGCCGGTCATCATCGATTCTGACGGTGGGGTGACGTTTCTTGAACTCGGGCACGTGCAACCAATGAGTGGTGACCCGCTTGCCCTCCAACAGGCCGGCTTCTGCGAGCACGAAGACACCGGTACACAGTGATGCAATACGCCGCGATTGTGAGCTGGCGCTGGACAGGCAGGTCAGCAGCTCCGGGCTGGGTTCACCCAACTCCAGGTAGCCGCTGACGATGATGGTGTCATAGCCAGCCAGGCCGAGCGCCTCGGTATTGACCGAGAAGCCCTGAGACGACACCACGGTTCCACCTGCCTCCGATACCAGGGTGAATCCGTAGACCGGCTCGCCATGCAGAAGGTTGGCGCACTCGAAAACGGAACCGACCGACAGGCTCAGCGCCTGGAATTGCGGGTAGACCACCAGCGCCACGGTATGCATCGATCATTTCCTTTCTGCGGGCATGCGTCGATTGTCGGAGGGCTAGGTGGTTTGCGCAATCGGCTCGCGGTGCATGTCCGAAATCCTTGCGGATATGACATTGCTGCTGTCGGTAGCGATTCCTAACATGGCCCCAACGAACTAGACGACTGGTCTACTGAGACAGGCAGCCATGACAACCACTGACAGCAACCAGACCCGGCAGCGCATCTTCGACGCCGCCCAATCGATCATCGCCCGCAAAGGTTTCTCTGCTGTTGGGCTCAATGAGGTGCTGAATGCCGCGGGCGTGCCGAAGGGTTCCTTCTATCACTACTTCGCTTCGAAGGACGCGTTCGGCACGGCGCTGCTGGAGCACTACTTCGAGACCTATTTGGCTGACATGGATCGTATTTTTCAGGACCCGGCAATCAGCGCCCATGACGCGCTGATGCGTTACTGGCAACTGTGGATCTCCAACCAGAGCAGTCAGGTTGAGTGCGGTAAATGCCTGGCCGTGAAGCTGGGCGCTGAAGTCGCCGATCTTTCCGAACCGATGCGCCTGGCACTTGAGCGCGGTACCGCGCAGATCGTCGAGCGGCTGGAGGCTGCGATCAGCAAAGGTGTGGAGGAGGGCACGCTCACCATCGTTGCTACGCCCGCTCAGTTGGCACTGAGGCTCTATGCGATGTGGTTGGGGGCCAGTGTGATGACCAAGATCACCCGTACGGCCCATGCGTTCGAAGAGGCCCTGCTGCAGACACGAAGTCTTCTCGATAACCAGTGAACCCATGACCGGCAAGGGTCGGTCGAAACCAATGCAATGCTCAATATGAGGCAATGATCATGAACGTTCTGATGGTACTGACATCCCACGACAAGCTGGGTAATACCGGCAAGAAAACCGGCTTCTGGCTAGAAGAGTTCGCCGCCCCTTACTACGTCTTCAAGGACGCCGGTGCCGACATCGTGCTGGCCTCGCCAGCCGGTGGCCAACCCCCTCTGGACCCCAAGAGTGATCTGCCGGACTTCCAGACCGAGGCGACCCACCGTTTCGCTGCCGATCCGGCCGCGCAGCAAGCCCTGGCCAGCACGCTGAAACTCAGTGAGGTGAAGGCTGAGGATTTCGACACGGTGTTCTACCCGGGCGGCCATGGCCCTCTGTGGGACCTGGCCGAGTCGGCCACCTCCATCGCGCTGATCGAAAGCTTCGAGCGCGCCGGCAAGCCAATCGGCTTCGTCTGCCATGCTCCGGGCGTGCTGCGTCACGTCAAGGCTGCGGATGGCGAGCCGCTGGTCAAGGGTCGCCGGGTGACGGGTTTCACCAACAGCGAAGAGGCCGCTGTCGAGCTGACCGACGTGGTGCCTTTCCTCATCGAGGACGAGTTCCAGGCACTTGGCGCGCACTATGAAAAAGCCGGCGACTGGCAGCCGTTCACCGTCGTCGACGGGCGCTTGGTCACCGGTCAGAACCCCGCCAGCTCAGAGTCCGCGGCCAGCGCCTTGCTCAAACTGCTGGCTTGATTCGCGCAATCTGCAGGGTTCAGACGAACCCGTGCAAGTAATGAGCGGGCGCACTGTGCGTCCGCTCTGAGCGCCTGCGATTGCATTGGATCACGAAGTAACGCCTGAGCGGTCTCTCTACTCCGAGAGGTCGCCCCCCCAAAAAATCATCGAGCCGTTGGGCGCCAGGTGCGTCCATTCGCGCCCGTGCGCCTGTCGATAGGTGCAGGCGCCTGAACAACAGGATAGAAATCATGAAACACGCTGCTCTGTTTACCCCCACCGACATGGGGCGTATCACTCTCAAGAACCGCATCGTGCTGCCGCCGTTGACTCGTCAGCGCAGTGCCCAGCCAGGCGATGTCGCGACTGATCTGATGGCCACTTATTACCGTCAGCGTGCCGGTGCCGGTTTCATGGTCAGTGAGGGCACCCAGATCGAACCGCGTGGCCAGGGTTATGCCTGGACGCCCGGCATCTACAGCCCGGCTCAGATCGATGGCTGGCGCAAGGTGACCGAAGCGGTGCATGCCGAAGGTGGCGTGATCTTCGCCCAGCTCTGGCACGTCGGTCGCGTGTCCCATAGCGCGCTTCAGCCTGATGGGCAGGCGCCCGTGGCGCCATCCGCAATTCAGGTGCAGAAGGTCAAGGCGTTCATTCAGACCGGCCCTGGTGTCGGCGAGCTGGTTCAGCCGTCGCTTCCGCGTGCACTGGAGTTGGCTGAAATCCGCGATCTGGTCGGGCAGTACGCCCAGGCGGCACGCAATGCCATCGACGCCGGTTTCGATGGCGTGGAGATTCACGCAGCCAACGGCTATCTGGTCAACCAGTTCATCTCCGCACATTCCAACCAGCGCGATGATGCTTACGGTGGCTCGCTGGAGAACCGCCTGCGCTTTTTGCGCGAGATCGTCGAGGCCGTGGCCGCTGCCGTAGGCGCGGATCGCCTTGGTGTGCGCTTCACCCCGTTGTTCACCGGCACCGATCAGGACCGGGTGTACATCGGTCTGGTCGAAGAGGACCCGCACACCACCTATATCGAAGCCATCAAGGTGCTGGAGGCAGCCGGAGTGGCCTATGTGTCGATCGCCGAGGCCGACTGGGACAACGCGCCGGACCTGCCCGAGAGCTTCCGCCGCGACGTACGCGCGAACTTCAGCGGGAAGATTCTCTACGCCGGTCGTTATACCGCCGAGCGTGGTGAGCGGCTGATCGAGGCCGGGCTGGCCGACCTGATCGCATTCGGTCGTCCCTTCATCGCCAACCCCGATCTGCCTGCACGCATCGCCAATGGCTGGCCGCTCAACCCACTGGATCCTGCCACTGTCTATGGTGGCACGGAGAAGGGCCTGACGGACTACCCGAGCTACTCGGACTGACCTTCACATCTGGCGGCGTGGCCTCGATGCGAATGTACGAGGACACGCCTGCGTATCTTGGCTGGCTGCGGGGGCCGTGTTCCGTCAGTGGCAGCAGTGATCCTGTGTATCGTGGCCGTGGTGTCGTTTCTGGCCGGGCCGGATGCGGCCTGGGTCAATGGTCAGGTATTGCGCGCCAATGGCGGATTGGTCTGATGCGAGAGGGCTGCGATGGATGACGCACCTTGTCGCCAAATGCTGGCAAACTTGCGCTTCGTTTTTCGACAGGAGTCAGTCGATGCCCGCCAGCCCGGAGTTGTCCCCCGGCCTTATCGTCATTCACGGCAACCACCTCGAAGAGCTGCGTGCGCTGGCGGTGCAGTGGATGCGGCGCTATCCGTTGCGGCCGCTGGAGAACGAAGTGCTGCTGGTGCAGAGCAACGGTATCGCTCAGTGGCTCAAGCTGGCGTTGGCCGAGCGTGATGGATGCGGGATTGCCGCCGCGCTGGATGTCGATCTGCCGGCGCGCTTTCTCTGGCAGGCCTACCGCAATGTGCTGGGCAAGGACGCGATTCCGCAGCAGTCACCGCTGGACAAGGCGCCGCTGACCTGGCGTCTGATGCGGCTGTTGCCGGAGTTGCTGGCCGATGAGGCGTTCGCGCCGTTGCACCGCTTCCTGGCGGATGACCAGGACCTGCGCAAGCGCCACCAGTTGGCCGAGCGCCTGGCCGATCTGTTCGACCAGTATCAGGTCTACCGCGCCGACTGGCTGGCGGATTGGGCCGCGGGACAGGACCGCCTGCGTACCTCGCGCGGTGGCGAGCGGATGCTGGAGGGCGATGCCTGCTGGCAACCTGCACTGTGGCGCGCCTTGCTGGCGGATGTCGGCGAGCAGCACCTGGCCGAGAGCCGCGCCGGCGTGCATCCGCGCTTCGTCGCCCGCATGGGCGAGCTGGACGCGCCGCCGCCCGGGCTGCCTCGGCGCATCAGCGTTTTCGGCATCTCCTCGTTGCCGGCCCAGGTACTGGAGGCGCTGGCGGCCATGGCGCGCTTCAGCCAGGTCATGCTCTACGTGCACAACCCCTGTCAGCACCACTGGGGCGATATCGTCGAGGACAAGGATCTGCTGCGCCACGAGTACCGCCGGCAGCAGCGCAAGGTCAGGCCAGGTGCCCAGATCGGCCTGTTCGAACAGGAGGACATGCATCAGCACGGGCAACCGCTGCTGGCCGCCTGGGGCAAGCAGGGGCGCGACTACATCAACCTGCTGGATCAGTACGACGAGCCGCAGCGCTACCGTGAGCAGTTCGAACGCATCGACCTGTTCAGCCCGGCCCGCGCGAGCAACCTGCTCGGCCAACTGCAGAACGACATCCTCGACCTGCGTCCCCTGGCGGAAACGCGCAGCGTCTGGCCGCCGGTCGACCCTGCGCATGATCATTCACTGCGTTTTCACATCGCCCACAGCGCCCAGCGCGAAGTGGAGGTGCTGCACGACCAACTGCTGGCCAGCTTCAGTGAGGATGCCACGCTGCGGCCGCGCGATGTGATCGTCATGGTGCCGGACGTCAATGCCTACGCTCCGCATATCCAGGCCGTGTTCGGCCAGTTCGCCAGCGACGATCCGCGTTTCATTCCCTTCACCCTGGCCGACCAGGGGCTGCGCGGCAAAGAGCCGATGGTCATCGCGCTGGAGCACTTGTTGCGCCTGCCGGACAGCCGCTTCAGCGTGAGCGAGATTCTCGACCTGCTGGATGTCGCCGCGCTGCGTCAGCGCTTCGCCATCGCCGAGGATCAGTTGCCCACTCT
Source organism: Ectopseudomonas composti (assembly GCA_946886245.1). Next base: position 6,509 of record CAMPIF010000247.1, read on the forward strand.
GCGCCGCTGGCTGGAAGGCGCAGGCGTGCGCTGGGGGCTGGACGCGACCCAGCGGCAATCGCTCGGCCTGGGCGATGACCTGGAGCAGAACACCTGGCGCTTCGGCCTGCGGCGC
>CAMPIF010000248.1 GCA_946886245.1 Ectopseudomonas composti
CAGCAGCACCCAGTACAGGGCAAGGAAGACCGGCATCTGCACCAGGATCGGCAGGCAGCCGCCCAGCGGGTTGATCTTCTCTTTCTTGTACAACTCCATCATCGCCTGGGACATCTTCTGGCGATCGTCACCGTGCTGCTCTTTCAACGCCTGCAGTTTCGGTGATACGGCACGCATGCGCGCCATCGAGCGGTAACTGGCGGCAGACAGCGGGAAGAAGATCAGCTTGATGATGATGGTCAGGAAGATGATCGACCAGCCCCAGTTGCCGAGCACACCATGGATCACTTGCAGCAGCCAGAAGATCGGCTGCGCGAGGAACCACAGGAAGCCGTAGTCGACGGTCAGCTCCAGGCCCGGAGACAGGGTGCCCAGGTGCTCCTGCAGCTTGGGACCGGCGTAGAGGATCGCGCCAGTTTCGCCCTGAGCGCCGGCCGCGACCTGTATGGACGGGCCAGTGAAGCCGACGATGTAGTTCCCCTGGCTGTCCTTGCGAGTCTGTACCAGATTGGTGCTGTCCTTGTTCGGCACCCAGGCGGTGACGAAGTAGTGCTGCAGCCAGGCGACCCAGCCACCCTGCACGGTTTCCTTGAAGGACTGCTTGTCGATGTCCTTCATCGACACCTTCTTGTACGGCTCTTCGGTGGTCCACAGTGCGGCGCCGAGGTAGGTGGCGGTGCCGGTAGCGGTGGTCGAGGACGGGTCGCCGCTGTTGTCGCGTTTGAGCTGGGCGAACAGGTTGCCGCTCCAGGCTTGCTCGCTCTGGTTGTCGATCAGATAACGCACGTCGACCTGATAGGCGGACGGATCGATGCAGCCAGGCTTCTTCAGTTGTTGCTCACGCGCCGAGCATTGCGGATTGAGGCCGCGCTTGAAGCTGTAGCGCTTGATGTAGTTGACGCCGTTCTCGCTGAACGTGAGATCGACCACCAGGCTGTCCTGGCCTTCGGCCAGTTCGTAGCTCTGCTTCTCGCTGCTCCACAGGGAACGACCGCTGGATTTGTCCGGGGCGTTCTGGCCAATCAGGCCGCTCTGCGCCAGGTAGGTACGCTCGTTGCCGTTGTCGAACAGCTGGAACGGCACGTCCGGGCGATCCTGACGACGCGGGTACTGCGGTAGACGCAGTTGCACGACATCACCACCACGCGGGTCGATGGCCAGGTCCAGCACATCGGTCTTGACGCGAATCAGCTCGTCGCTGGCAGCAGCGGTAGGCGCAACGGCAGCTGCAGTCGGCTCGGCCACGGCAGTTGGGATGTCGTCGCCGCCGGTGCTGGCGGTTGCAGCAGGTGTGTCGGGCAGGGCAGGCGTCGCAGCGGTCGAGGTACTAACCTCGGCTGGCAGGGCAGCCTGGCCATAGTCCTCGTTCCATTGCAGGACCATGAGGTAGGACACGACTGCCAGGGCGACGATCAGGATCGAACGTTGGATATCCATGATTATTCGGCCATCGAAGGGGAACGGGATGTTTTAACGGGTGGAACCGGATCGAAACCGCCGGCATTCCAGGGGTGGCAGCGACCAAGACGGCGTGCTGCCAGCCAGCCACCACGCAGGAAGCCATGTTGCTCGATGGCTTCGTAGGCATAGCAGGAGCAGCTGGGATAGAAGCGACAATGACTGGCCATCAGTGGACTGATGGCGTAGCGATAAACCTGTATACAGGCTAGAGCCGCTTTACGCATGGGGATTGTCGCTTGTCCCGGGGGATAAGTCTGCGTCGCGACTGGGCCGGCTTCGGGCCAAGCGTTTCCAGAGTTTGCCGAACTGCTGAGCGAGCTCGCCATTCTCCAGATCACCTAGCCCTTTGCGGGCGACCACCACGATGTCCCAGCCTGTCAGGTTGTCCTGATTGAGGCGAAAGGACTCGCGGATTTGACGCTTGATGCGGTTGCGCTCGACGGCGAGCTTGACGCTCTTCTTGCCGATCACCAAACCTAGGCGGGGATGATCAAGCTGGTTATCGCGCGCTAGCAACAGGACACTTTTGCCCGGAGCTTTACCGCTTGGGGAGTCGAAGACTGCCTTGAATTGCCGGGGAGTCAGCAGTCGCTTTTCCCGGCCGAAGCCTCGACTCACCACCTGTCTGGATCAATTAGACAGCAAGACGCTTGCGGCCCTTGGCGCGACGACGCGACAGGACGGCACGGCCGTTCTTGGTGGCCATACGGGCACGGAAACCGTGGGTGCGAGCGCGCTTGATGGTGCTGGGTTGGAAAGTGCGTTTCATGGTGCGTTACCTGGGTGATCGACTAGGGTCGGTATGACCCCGGTTTTAAGAGACCGGCAATTCTAGAGAAAGCCGCGCGGTAGGTCAATTTCCAACCAGCCTTATTCACCAGATAGAAATAGAAAGAAGGAAAAGGGTTTAAAGCTCTTTTTCTATGTTTATGTTGAATGGTGCTGCCAATGTCTGTGGACAACCCTCTGATGGCAGCGTTCTGCTTGCTCATCCGGCGATGATAAGTCTGTCCAAAAGGCGTGGTTCGTCTGTGCGTGTCCTGCATATAGCCTGAGGATAGAAAGCCGGGTTACCCACAGCGTGGTTATCCGACCGTTCATCCCCAAGGTTTTACAGAAGCTTATCGGGTGCTTATCCACAAGGCTCATGGGGTATCTGATAAGTCTGATGAATGGAACTAAGGCTTTGATTTTACTTGGCGATCTACCCTCTGCTATGTGGATAACTCGGTCGTTGGCCGTTACAATGGCTGCTGTTTTTTTGCATCGCCGCCTGGATAGGGGATAGTCAGTGTCAGTGGAACTATGGCAGCAATGCGTCGAGCTTTTGCGCGACGAGTTGCCGGCCCAGCAATTCAACACCTGGATCCGTCCTCTGCAGGTCGAAGCCGAAGGCGACGAGCTGCGCGTGTATGCGCCGAATCGTTTCGTACTCGACTGGGTCAACGAGAAATACCTGAGCCGTTTGCTTGAGTTGCTCGGTGAGCGTGCCGGCGGTCTGGTGCCTGCGCTTTCCTTATTAATAGGCAGCAAACGCGCCGCCACTGCCCGTGTTGCGCCAACGGCCCCGTTGCCTGCTGCTGCGCGTGCCGCTCAGGTGCAGGCAGCAGCAGCCGTCAGCAAGCCAGTGCCGCCGCCGGCGCAGCAAGAGCCGTCGCGTGCCAGCTTCGACTCCATGGCCGGCTCAGCGCCGCAACCGCCGACCCCAGCCGTTGCGCCACGCACCGAACGTACCGTACAGGTCGAAGGTGGCCTGAAGCACACCAGCTACCTCAATCGTACTTTCACCTTCGATAACTTCGTCGAGGGCAAGTCGAACCAGTTGGCGCGCGCTGCCGCCTGGCAGGTGGCGGACAACCCCAAGCACGGTTACAACCCGCTGTTCCTTTATGGCGGCGTCGGCCTGGGCAAGACTCACCTGATGCATGCCGTGGGTAACCACCTGCTGGCGAAGAACCCTAACGCCAAGGTGGTTTACCTGCACTCCGAGCGATTCGTCGCCGACATGGTCAAGGCGTTGCAGCTCAACGCCATCAACGAATTCAAGCGCTTCTACCGTTCGGTCGATGCGCTGCTGATCGATGACATCCAGTTCTTCGCCAAGAAGGAGCGCTCCCAGGAGGAGTTCTTCCACACCTTCAACGCGCTGCTCGAAGGGGGGCAGCAGGTGATCCTCACCAGCGACCGCTACCCGAAAGAGATCGAAGGTCTGGAAGAGCGCTTGAAGTCGCGCTTCGGCTGGGGCCTGACCGTGGCGGTCGAACCGCCCGAACTGGAAACTCGCGTGGCAATCCTGATGAAAAAGGCCGACCAGGCCAAGGTCGATCTGCCGCACGATGCCGCGTTCTTCATTGCCCAGCGTATTCGCTCCAACGTGCGTGAGCTGGAAGGCGCGCTGAAACGCGTGATCGCTCACTCGCACTTCATGGGACGCGACATCACCATCGAGCTGATCCGCGAGTCGCTCAAGGATCTGCTGGCCCTGCAGGACAAACTGGTCAGCATCGACAATATTCAGCGCACCACCGCCGAGTACTACAAGATCAAGATCACCGATCTGCTTTCCAAGCGTCGGTCGCGCTCGATCGCCCGGCCGCGTCAGGTGGCCATGGCATTGTCGAAGGAATTGACCAATCACAGCCTGCCGGAAATCGGCGTGGCCTTCGGCGGTCGCGATCACACCACGGTGTTGCACGCATGTCGTAAGATTGCTGAACTTAGGGGATCCGACGCGGACATCCGCGAGGACTATAAGAACCTGCTGCGCACCCTGACTACCTGAACCAGTTAAAGTCTGCTGCGCGTCGGCTCTGCTGCGTTGAAAACAGGCTAGGAATGCTCATGTACAAAAGTACACTCCGCTTCCTCCCCTGTTTTCGCCTTGCATGGCTCTAGCTCGCGAGACTTTTTACAGGTTCTAATTACGCATATCCACGAGGCAAGGGACTAGACCATGCATTTCACCATTCAACGCGAAGCCCTGTTGAAACCCCTGCAACTGGTCGCCGGTGTCGTGGAACGACGCCAGACGCTGCCGGTACTATCCAACGTCCTGCTGGTGGTCGAAGGCCAGCAGCTGTCGCTTACCGGTACCGACCTCGAGGTCGAGCTGGTTGGCCGGGTCACGCTTGAAGATGCTGCCGAACCCGGTGAAATCACCGTGCCGGCACGCAAGCTGATGGACATCTGCAAGAGCCTGCCGAGCGACGCGCTGATCGACATTCGTGTCGATGATCAGAAGTTGCTGGTCAAGGCCGGTCGCAGCCGTTTCACCCTGTCGACTCTGCCGGCCAACGACTTCCCCACCGTCGAGGAAGGTCCGGGGTCGCTGACCTTCAACCTGCCGCAAGCCAAGCTGCGCCGTCTGATCGAGCGCACCAGCTTCGCCATGGCCCAGCAGGACGTGCGCTACTACCTCAACGGCATGCTCCTGGAAGTACAGAGTGGCCTGCTGCGTGCGGTCGCCACCGACGGTCACCGTCTGGCCATGTGCTCGATGGAAGCGATCATCCAGCAGGAGGGCAAGCATCAGGTCATCGTGCCGCGCAAGGGTATACTCGAACTGGCTCGTCTGCTCACCGAGCAGGACGCCGAAGTGGCCATCGTTCTCGGTCAGCACCACATCCGTGCCAACACCGGCGAGTTCACCTTCACCTCGAAACTGGTGGACGGCAAGTTCCCGGATTACGAGCGCGTGCTGCCGCGTGGTGGCGACAAGCTGGTGCTGGCGGATCGTCAGGGCCTGCGTGAAGCGTTCAGCCGCACCGCGATTCTGTCCAACGAGAAGTACCGTGGTATTCGCCTGACCCTGGCGTCTGGTCTGCTGAAGATTCAGGCCAACAACCCGGAGCAGGAAGAGGCCGAGGAAGAGACCGTTGTCGACTATGCAGGCAGCGGCCTGGAGATCGGTTTCAACGTCAGCTATCTGCTGGACGTGCTGGGCGTGATGGGCACCGAGCAGGTACGCCTGATCCTTTCCGATTCCAACAGCAGTGCCCTGCTGCAGGAAGCCGACAACGACGATTCTGCCTACGTTGTCATGCCGATGCGTCTTTAATGTCCCTAAGCCGTATCACGGTCACCGCGGTGCGCAATCTGCACCCGGTGACCCTCTCCCCCTCCTCCCGCATCAACATCCTCCACGGCGCCAACGGCAGCGGCAAGACCAGCGTGCTTGAGGCGATCCATCTGCTCGGCCTCGCCCGCTCCTTCCGCAGCACACGTCTGCAGCCAGTCATCCATTACGAACAACCCGCCTGCACCATTTTCGGCCAGGTGCAGTTGGCCGAAGGCGGTTCCAGCAATCTGGGTATCTCTCGCGATCGTCAGGGTGAGCTGCAGATTCGTATCGATGGGCAGAACGCGCGGAGTGCTGCACAGCTAGCCGATCTATTGCCTTTGCAGTTGATCAACCCGGACAGCTTCCGGCTGCTGGAGGGGGCACCGAAGATTCGCCGGCAGTTTCTCGATTGGGGCGTGTTCCACGTGGAACATCGCTTTCTCGGCGCCTGGCAACGCCTGCAGAAAGCCCTGCGGCAGCGGAACTCGTGGCTGCGCCATGGTACACTTGACGGTGCTTCGCAGGCCGCATGGGACCGCGAGCTGTGCAGTGCCAGCGAGGAAATCGACACCTACCGACGGGCCTACATACAGGCGTTGAAACCGGTGTTCGAACGGACCCTGGCCGAGCTGCTGGAGTTGGAAGGGCTTACCCTCAGTTACTACCGTGGGTGGGACAAGGATCGGGAACTGAGCGACGTGCTCGCCACATCCCTCCTCCGCGATCAGCAACTTGGGCATACCCAGGCCGGGCCGCAGCGCGCCGATTTGCGCCTACGACTTGCGGGGCACAACGCGGCAGAGATTCTGTCGCGAGGACAACAGAAATTGGTGGTGTGCGCATTGCGCATCGCCCAAGGCCACTTGGTTAACGAAGCCAAGCGTGGTCAGTGTATCTATCTGGTGGACGACCTACCGTCGGAGCTGGATGAGCAGCATCGCCAGGCATTGTGCCGGCTGCTGGAAGATTTGCGCTGCCAGGTGTTCATCACCTGTGTGGATCATGAATTGTTGAGGGAAGGCTGGCAGACGGATACGCCGGTTGCCATGTTCCACGTGGAACATGGCCGTATCACCCAGACCCAAGACCATCGGGAGT
>CAMPIF010000249.1 GCA_946886245.1 Ectopseudomonas composti
GTGCTGGAGTCTGCTGCCGATGGTTTCCGCAACTACAGCAAAGGCAACCTGGGCGTGCCCACCGAGACGATGCTGATCGACAAGGCGCAGCTGTTGACACTGACCGCGCCGGAGATGACTGCACTGGTCGGCGGCCTGCGTGTGCTGGGCGCCAACCATGACGGCAGCCAGCATGGCGTGTTCACCGACAAGGTCGGCGTGCTGTCCAACGATTTCTTCGTCAACCTGCTGGATATGGGCACCGTATGGAAGGCCGCCGATGACAGCAACGAAGTCTTCGAAGGGCGTACACGCAAGGATGGGCAGGTGAAATACACCGCCACCCGCAACGACCTGGTGTTCGGTTCCAACTCGGTACTGCGCGCCTACGCCGAGGTCTATGCCAGTGCCGACGGCAAGGAGAAGCTGGTCAAGGACTTCGTCGCCGCCTGGACCAAGGTGATGAACCTGGATCGTTTCGATCTGGCCTGAGCCTGAGTGGCGCACCGACGGTGCGTCAGTAAACCGCAACGCCTCCCTCGTGGAGGCGTTGTGCTTTTGCTTGACCGAGCCGGGCGTCAGGCGGAGCATTGCCCCCTGCTCACGAATGCAACAAGGATTGCCGGCATGAAAGGCCATAGCGAAGTCATCGATTATCTCAAACACCTGCTCAAGGGCGAGCTGGCTGCGCGCGACCAGTACTTCATTCATTCGCGGCTGTATGAGGACTGGGGCTTCAGCAAGCTCTACGAGCGCATCAACCACGAGATGGAAGAGGAAACCCAGCACGCCGATGCCTTGCTCAAGCGCATCATCTTCCTCGAGGGTGTGCCGGATATGACACCCAACCCTTTCACGTTCGGGCAGACCGTGCCCGAAGCGCTGAAGCTGGATCTGGCCCTGGAATATGAAGTGCGCGCGGCCCTGAGCAAGGGCATCGAGCTGTGCGAGAAACATCAGGATTATCAGACCCGCGACATCCTCCTGGTCCAGCTCAAGGACACCGAGGAAGACCACGCCTACTGGCTGGAGATTCAGCTGCAGCTGATCGACAAACTGGGGCTGGAGAAGTACCTGCAGAGCCAGATGTGAGCCGCTGCGGTGGATCTGGCGACAGGTTCGCCTGCTCACCACCGCTTGCTGCACTTGGGGCGCGCCCGTGATTTGCGGATGGGCACTACTGCGGTTTCTCGATGTGCTCGTTTCGGGTCAGGTGCCCAGCAGCCCCTTGAAGAACCTTGATGCATTTTCGTTGAGCGTGGCCAGGTCGTAACCGCCCTCCTGTACGATCACGCAGGGCATGCCGAGCGCGCGGATACGTTGACCAAGTGCATCGAAACCCGAGTGGCTGACCGAGACTTTGGACTGCGGGTCATGCTCGTAGATGTCGAAGCCCAGCGATAACACCAGTACCTGCGGGGCAAAGGTGTTGATCGCCTGCTCGGCCAGGTTCATGCAGGTGAAGAAGTCTTCCTCTGAGGCGCCATGAGGCATCGGCAGGTTGAGGTTGAAGCCTGTTCCCTGGCCTGCTCCCAGCTCGTCATCGAAGCCGGCCACCACCGGATAGAAGTTGGTCGGGTCGCCGTGGATGGAAACGTACTGGACGTCGTCGCGTTCGTAGAAGATTTCCTGGATGCCCTGGCCATGGTGCATGTCGGTGTCAAGGTGCTAACCCGCCCGAAATTCTCACGTAGCACCTGAGCCGCGATGGCCGCGTTGTTGAGAAAGCAGAACCCCCCAGCTGCCTCGGCCCGCGCGTGGTGGCCCGGTGGGCGGCATAGCGCATAGGCTTGGGGCTCGCCATCGCGAACCGCCAGGGCCGCAGCAACGGCGGCCTGGGCCGACCAGTAGGCGGCTGTCCAGGTATGTTCACCGATTGGGCAACTGCCATCGGCCAGGTAGCGTGCGGTCTTGCCGAGTATGCCGCGCAACGGATTGTTCTCGCGGATGAAGATGTTCGACATCACCTCGTCACCCCAGTCCTCATCGACCTCGTGCCACTGGGCGTAGGCGTTCTGCAGGTAGTCCAGATAGGCGTCGCTGTGCACGGCGCGTAGCGGCGCGAGGCCGTGATCCGATGGTTCGATGACCGTGAAGCCAAGCTGGCGCGTCATGGCCAGCAGGGGATCGATGCGAGCCGGGATTTCCTGGGGCTCGCGCATCTGCCCGCGCGACAGGTAGCTGCGAGGATGGTGCAGGCGTTGCTGTGGGTGGAAAAAAGTCTTCATGGCGATTATCCAAGGTCGTGGTTTGACGGGCGCGCAGCGGCGACGCCCATCTGCGATTCAGTAACTCAGCTCGGGGTCGATCAGGTTGTTGAGGGGGAGGCCGGCTTGCAGGCGCTGCAGGTTGTCGGCTATCTGTCGGGCGATGCAGGTATCGGATGCAGCCGATGCCATGTGTGGCGTGACCCAGACGCCGGGTGCCTGCCAGAGTGGTGAGTCGTCCGGCAGCGGCTCCTTGGCGAACACGTCGAGCAGAGCGCCGCGCAGTTGGCCGCTGGCCAAGGCATCGAGCAGGTCGGCTTCGACCAAGTGCTCGCCACGAGCGCAATTGATCAGCGCGGCGCCAGGGGCCATTTGCTCGAACAGGCTGCGTGTGAGCAGGCCGCGTGTGGCGGTGGTCAGCGGCAGCAAGTTGACCAACAGATCGAGGTCGTTGAGAAAACTGCTCAGCCTCTCGTTACCGGCAAAGGTGGCGATGCCGTCGAGTTCGCGTGCTGTCCTCGCCCAGCCGCGCACCGCATAACCGGACCGGGCCAGTCGGCTGGCCACCGGTGTACCGATGGCGCCCAGGCCCATGACGCCGATACGGAAGTCCCGTGCGGCGCGCTGTAGTGGTCGCTGCCACTGCTGACTGGCGCGGCCATTGAAGACCTGATCGAAACCTCGGTGGAAATGCAGCACGCCCCAGTGCACGTATTCGGCCATGCCCAGGGAGTGATCTGGGTCGACCACCCGGCATATGGGCAGCCCCGCAGGCTGGGAGCGGTCGTGCTCCAGGTGGTCGACACCCGAGCCGATCGAGTGGATCAACCGCAAGGCCGGCAGGCGGCCCAGGCTACCATCGGTGGGATACCAGCAGGCCGCGACTTCGGCCAGCTCGGCACCCGGATCATCAGGACGCAGCACCTTCAATTCGGGCGCGTGGTGTGTGAACAGGTCAACGAGCCAGTCTTCGAGCCTGCGCTCACGACAGAGCACGACGATACTGGCCATGGACTCAGCTGCACCAGTCACGGCGCTGCTCCTCGATCAGGCTCACAGCGGCTTGCCAGGCCAGTCCTATGATGCTCTCGATGCCATCGCGGGCGAACTGCTCGGCGGTATGCCGGCACACCGCTTCGCTGGGGATGTTCAGCGCCACGCCCGCAGTCATCGCCTGGATCTGCGCCTGGCAGGCACGTTCGAGGAAATAGATCTCGTGAAAGGCATGCGCCACGCTCTGCCCGCCGGCCAGCAGACCGTGATTGCGCAAGATCATCGCCTTGTGGTCGCTCAGGTCAGCCACCAAGCGCACACGCTCTTCGAGTGACAGCGCGATGCCTTCATAGGTGTGGTACGCCAACTTGCCGTAGAACTTCAGGGCGTGCTGGGTCAGCGGCAGCAGACCGTCGCGTTGCGCCGCCACCGCCATGCCGGCAGCGGTGTGGGTGTGCACGATGCAGCGCATGTCCGGGCGCGCTTCGTGGATCGCCGAGTGGATGACGAAACCGGCGGTGTTTACCCGCCGCTCGCCGCCCAGTCGGTCCACGACATTACCCAGCAGGTCGATCAGCACCAGATCGCTGGCACGCATTTTCTCGAACGCCACGCCGTAGCGGTTGATCAGGACGTGATGCTCGGGACCCGGTACGCGCAGGGTGATGTGGGTGTCGATCAGGTCGGTCATGCGGTAGTAGGCGACCAGCCGGTACAGGGCGGCCAGCTCGCAGCGCGCCTGCCATTCGATGTCACTGATGATCTCGGGTTTGCTCATGGGGTAACGACCTCCGGGGTCGACAGGTCGAGGTGGTGGCGCTCCATGGCGCGCAGGCGCGACAGACCGATCACGCCGACCAGCGACATCAGGGCCAGCACACTGAAGAACAGTGCCAGTGGCCACCACTGCCCGGCGAACTGACCGGCCAGATAAGTGCCGATCAGCGGTGTCAGACCGCCCGTCAGGCCGCTACCCAGTTGGTAGGCGATGGAAATGCCCGAGTAGCGCACCTGGACGCAAAAGGCTTCGGCCATGTAACCGGCAATCGCCGAATACAGCGCCGCCAGCAGCAACACGGCCAGGGCGATGCCGGCGGTCATGTAGATCAGGTCGCCGGTCTGCACGAGCAGGAACATCGGGTACGGCACCAGCATGCACAGCGCGGCCACCCACTTCAGGAAGCGCCCTTCACCGAAGCGTTCGGCCAGCAGCGCCGAGCACGGCTGAGAGAGGAACTGCAGGATGGTCACCAGAAATAGGCAGTCGAGAATGGTCGACTTGGCTATGCCCTGGTACTGGGTCACGTAGGTGATCATGAAGGTGTTGGTGAAGAAGAAACCGCCTGAACCTATGGTCACTGCCGCAGCGGCGAACAGGATCTGCCGCCAGTTATGGCGCAGCACGTCTTGCACCGGGCTCTTGGCGGTCTGCTTCTGCTCCTCGAGCTGGGCGAACTCTGGCGACTCGGGAACACCGAAGCGGATTGCCAGGCCCACCAGCATCAGCACGCTGCTGAGCAGGAAGGGCACGCGCCAGCCCCAGCTCATCAGCGCGTCCTCATCCATCTCGCTGATGGCGCGAAAGGCGATCAGCGCCAACAGCAGGCCCGCCGGGCTGCCCAGCTGGGCGAATGAGGCGAAGAACACCTTGCGGCCTTTGGGGGCGTGCTCACTGGCCATCAGCACCGCTCCGCCCCATTCGCCGCCCACCGAAATGCCCTGCAGAAAGCGCAGCACCACCAGACCGATCGGCCCCCAGATGCCGGCTTGGGCATAGGTCGGCAGCAGGCCGATGCAGGTAGTGGCGACGCCCATCAGCAGCATGGTGAACAGCAGCATTTTCTTGCGGCCCAAGCGATCACCCAGGTGGCCGAACACTACTCCAGCAAAGGGGCGGGCGATGAAGCCAACAGCGAAGGTGGCGAACGCCGCCATGGTGCTGAGCACCGCGTTTTCGCTGGGGAAGAATAGCTGCCCGAGCACCAGCGCGGCGGCGAAGGCGTAGATGTAGAAGTCGTAGAACTCGATGGTGGTACCGATGAAGGCGGCTGCTGCAGCACGACGCGGCGTAGTGGTAGGGGTGGTCATCGCGGGCTCCCGGATTCTTTTTTATAGGCAGGAGAAACAGCACATCCCTGTGGGGATTGGTCGCACTCTGGCGGTGCATTGCCGAATCATGCCCATGCCCCTATGCTAAGCAAAGCTTCTAATTTCAATACTCAAGTATAAGTATCGTGGATGATTGAAGGCCTATGAATGGAGGGTATCGCCAAGCGGAAGCCCGCCGCTTTCTCAACGACCGGCTTGACTGGAACCTCTTGCGCACCTTTCTGGTGATCGGCCAGGAAGGCAGCATCAGCCGTGCCGCTGCGCGTCTGCACCTCAGCCAGCCGGCTGTCAGTCAGGCACTCAAGCGGCTCGAGGAGCAACTGGAAAGCACTCTGGTGATACGCAGCGGGCCGCGTATCGCGCTGTCCAAGGCAGGTGAGGAAGTCATGCAGATCGCCGCCGAACTGTACGGCACCGTGTCGCGCCTTGGGCCTGCGCTCGACGCGCCGGAAGAGACCGTTGCCGGCAAGATACGCATCCTGATGATCAGTCGCATCGAGTCGCGCTTCTATGACGACTTTCTGGCCAACTTCCACCTCGACTATCCACGGGTCGAGTTCGAGTTCGACGTGCTGCGCAGCTCCGACGTGGTCAGCGCGCTGCTGCAGAAAACCGCCTCGTTCGGGTTGAGCCTGTGCCGCACGCCGCAGCCACGCCTGGAGCAGCGGGTGATGCTCAAGCAGCGCTATGCGTTCTTCTGCGGCAAGCGCCACGCGCTATTCGGGCGCAACAACTTGAAGCTGGCCGACCTCAAGAGCGAGAACTTCGTCAGTTTCACCAGCGACCAGATTGGCGGCAATCTGTCGCCGCTGACCGTCTTCCGGGATCAGCAGGGCTTCACTGGGCGTATCGTGGCTTCGTCATCGAGCCTCGACGAGATTCGCCGTCTGGTCGCCGCTGGCTACGGCATCGGCTGCCTGCCGGAACATATCGTCGCCAAGGACGTGCAGGCTGGCGAGGTGTGGCGTCTGCCGCCAGCCGAAGGGGTGATCGATGTGAATGTGTACCTGCTGTGGAATCGCGACCAGAAACGTACCCATGCCGAGGCTGTGTTTCTGGAGCGATTCGAGCAGGCTCTGCTGGAGACCGCTCCGTGTAACCGCTTCTAGGCGCCCGCCGTCAGGCGCGGTCGCGTTCCAGCAATGGCTTGAGGAAGTGCCCGGTATGCGATGCCGGGTTGTCGGCCACGTCTTCCGGTGTGCCGGTGGCGATGATCATGCCACCCTTGGAACCGCCCTCAGGGCCAAGATCCACCAACCAGTCGGCGGTCTTGATCACGTCCAGGTTGTGTTCGATCACCACCACGGTGTTG
>CAMPIF010000250.1 GCA_946886245.1 Ectopseudomonas composti
CTGTGCCACAGCGCGGCTGCGCAGGTGATAGCGGTTGCCCGTTTCCACGTCTTCGGCGAGCACACCGATCACCTGCCCCGCCTCACGCAGCAGCTCGACCACGCGCATGCCATTGAGCGCCTCGCCGCCTTCTGCACGCGCCTCGCCCAGCACGCGTTGCACCAGGCGGGCATCGTCGGTCACCGCATCGAAAAAGCGCGTGCCACCGAGCAGGCCATCCTCGCGAATGCCCGGCGCCAGGTAACGCAGTTGCTGCAGCGGGTAGAACAGATGATTACGCTTGCCGGCCAGAGCGTCGTACAGGCTGAGCAGGCCGCCGAAGACTCTGGGCCCCGGGAAGCCGCCGCGATAGTGCGGCATGACGAAACTCAAGGGCTCCACCAGCCCCGGCGCCTCGCCGAGCAGGCGCTGGCGCTCGCGTACCGAGTCGCGGGTCAACCCCAGCTGGCCCTTGGCGACGTAGCGCAACCCGCCATGCACCATCTTCGACGAGCGGCTGGAGGTGCCCCAGGCGAAGTCGCGCTGTTCCAGCAACAGGCAGCGCCAGCCACGCCGCGCCGCCTCACGGAGGATGCCGGCGCCGCAAATGCCGCCGCCGATCACCAGCAGATCCCAGTCGCGCGCCGCCAGTTCAGGCAGCGCACGCTCGCGCCAGGTGGCGTTCCAGGGTTCCATGCTCAGTCCTGCAGCAACACGCCAGGCACCAGGCGCTGGTCAGGGTCGAAATGCGTGGCCAGGCTGCGCAGCGTGGCCATGCCCAGCTCGCCCTTCTCTGCTGCCAGATAGGGCGCGTGGTCGCGGCCGACGCCATGCTGGTGGCTGATGGTGCCGCGGTTGCCTGCGATGGTGCGGCTGGCCGCTGCCTTGAGCCGCTGCCAGCGTGCCATGGCCGTGGCGTAGTCGCTGCCGGGGCGGAACACGTAAGTGGTGTAGATGCTCGAACCTTCGCCGTAGACGTGCGACAGGTGAGTGAAGACGTGCACGCGCTCGCCATCACCGGCCAGCTCATCACGCAGGCTGGCCTCGACCTTGTTCAGCAGATTGTCGACGTTCGACCAGTCGGTGGCGGTTTCCAGGGTGTCGACCAGGTAGCCGCGCTCCCACAGACCATGACGCAGATAAGGGAAGCGGAAGCGGTTCTGCTCCCATTTCTTGCCCAGCAGGGTGCCGGTGAACACACCGCCGAAGCCTTTCAGCAGGCGTCGCGCCTGTTTCAGCGACGCGGCATTCTGCGTGCGGCTGCCGGTGACGCCGAAGGTCAGCATGCACTTGCCGTCACGGGCACCGCGCAGGGCCAGGTACTTCTCCAGCAAGGCGATCTGCTGTGGGTGACCGGCCAGCGCCAGTTGGGTGCGGGTTTCGATGGCGTTTGACAGGCGCAGCATGGACAACGGCACCCGGGCCTGGGCCAGGCTGCGAATGGCGCTCAGCGCCTGCTGCCAGTCGGGCAGGAACACCGCATGGAAGCGCTCCTGCTCGGCCAGGCGGCTGATGCGCACACGCACCTCGGAGATCACTCCGAAGCGCCCCTCCGAGCCCATCACCAGCTCGCGCAGATCGGGCCCGGCGGCCGATGCCGGGAAGGTGGGAATCTCCAGGGTGCCGGCGAAGGTTTCCAGCTTGCCGCCGGCGAACAGTTGCTCGATGCGCCCGTAACGCAGCGACTGCTGGCCGCTGGAACGGCTGGCGACCCAGCCGCCGAGGGTCGACAGCTCCCAGGACTGCGGGAAATGCCCCAGGGTGTAGCCGCGTGCGCGCAGCTGGCTCTCCACTTGCGGACCATTGGCACCGGGGCCGAAGGTGGCGATCAGGCTGTCCTCGTCGATATCCAGCAGGCGCGTCATGCGCTCCAGCGACAGGGTCAGCACCGGGCGCTGGCCGGCCTGCGGGTTGATGTGCCCGGCCACCGAGGTACCACCGCCGTAGGGAATCAGGGTGACATCATGCTTCTGCGCCCAGGCCAGCAGCTCGCGGATCTGCTCGGTGCTTTCCGGGCAGGCGACGCCATCGGGAAACAGGCCGAAGTCACCGGAGCGCATCGCCAGCCAGTCCGGCAGGCTCTGGCCACGGGCGTGACGCACGCGCACCTCGGCATCAACACAGATCAGCGGATGCGGCGCCAGGCGCGACGCCGGCACGCGCGCCAGCACATCCTGCAGGCTGGCATCGGCCAGACGCTGGCCCGGCCCGATCAGCTCGGCGAGAAAGGCCTCGCCGTGGGCCGGCAGCTCCACGTCGGTCGCCTCGTCACCCCATCCGTTCCAGCGTCGCATCGCATCCCCCATTCCGATCAGCACTTATGGCTGCCTATACTAGCCAGCCGCCGCCGGCCGTCACTGTCGGATTGTGACAGGCGATATCGCCAATCAAGACAGGCCTTGCGCAAGGCGCGCCGCGCGCCGGCGCAACCGGTGCGGCCCCGCGACACTGCAAAGGCATCCGTGCCAGGCACCAAGGCTTGTCTGATCCACGTCACTTCACCAGAACAAGAAGAATCCATGGAAAACCTCGGCTATACCTCGGTTCCCGCCCTGCTCAAATACCTGCGCCAGGCCGAACAGCTCGGCCTGGACATCGACCTTGCCCTGGCCGCGGCCGGCATTGGCGCGCAGGACTTGACCGACAATGGCAAGCGCATGCCCAGCGAGGTGCATGAGCGCCTGCTGGCGCATCTGCTGGAGGTGTCCGGCGACAGGTTGTTCGGCCTGCATGCGGCGCGTTTCGTCCAGCCCGGCTCGTGGAGCGTGCTCGGCTACATCGCCATGAACTGCGCCACCCTCGGCGAAGCCATGAGCCGCATCGTGCCCTACGAGAAGCTGGTGGGGGACATGGGCACCAGCCGTATCGAGGCAGCCGAGGATCACGTGCGGCTGATCTGGAGTTGCCGTCATCAGGCGCCGGACGTGCGTCGCCACATGGTGGAGAACGTGCTTGCCTCCTGGCTGCTGTACGCCCGCTGGATCGCCGACTCCGAACATTCGCCGCGCGAGGTGTGGTTCGAGCACGCGCAACCAGCCGCCACCGACCTGGCCGAGTACCAACAGCTGTTCGGCTGTCCGGTGCTGTTCGAACAGCCCTGCAATGCCCTGCTGGTGCCGCTGGACTACCTCGGCGTACCGCTGCGCCAGGCCGACGCCAACCTGCTGCGCACGCTGGAGGAACACGCCCTGACCCTGATGGCCGGGCTGGATGACGACGAGCCACTGCCACGCCGGGTGAAAAACGCGCTGCGCCTGCTGCTCAAGGACGGCCTGCCGCGCAAGGAACGGGTGGCAGAGAAGTTCAACATGACCGTGCGCACCCTGCAGCGCCATCTGCAGCAGGCCGGCACCAGCTACCAACAGATCCTCGACGAGCTGCGCCAGGAACTGGCCGAACACTACCTGCTGCGCAGCGACCTGGCGATCCAGGACATCGCCTGCTACCTGGGCTTCACCGAATCACGCTCGTTCCACCGCAGTTTCAAGGGCTGGACCGGGCAAACGCCGGGCGAATTTCGCGAGAGCCGGCGCCGGGACAATCCGCTGGGCTAGCGCGGAGCTCGGAAACGTCGCGCCAGCCAGTAATCGATGCTCAGCCAGCGCCCTGCCCCGCTGAAGAACAGCGCCACCAGCATCACCAGGTAGGTGGCGGCGAACTCGATGCCGTTATTCAGCACCACGAACTTGCCGCTGCCGGTCAGCCAATCGTAATTGCCGTGCTCACGCAGAATCGCCCGCGCCCGCTCGACCTTCTCCGCCGCCGCCAGCACGCGCTCGTTGGCAAAGGGTGCCGACGGGTCGGCAATCGCCTGCCAGCCATAGGGCCAGTGCACGGCGAAGATCGCCACCAGCATGGTGACGATCAGTGGAATGCTGATCCAGCGCACGGCCAAGCCGAACAGCAGCAGGATGGCACCACCAGCCTCGGTCAGCGCTGCCGCCCAGGCCAGCAGTTCGGGAAACGGCAGGCCCAGGCCCCAATCCGGGTTGCCGAACCAGGCAGCGGTGGCCTCGATATCCGCAAGCTTCCGCGTGCCGGCCATCCAGAACACCGGCACCAGATACAGGCGCAGCAACAGCGGGCCGAGAAAATCCAGACGCCGGCAGGCATCCAGCGCGTCCTGAAGACGATTGAGCAGCGTGATCATGATGGTGACTCCTCGGAATACGCAAACCAGATATCGCGCGCCTGCCAGTCATCCAGCAGCGCGCGGGCGTTATCGAAATAGGCGCGATCAGCGGCCAGGCCATGAGCCGTGGCCAACTCCAGCTGCGCCTGCACAGGCGGTTCGCCAGCCTGCAGGCGCAGCGCCAACTGATAGGCGAAGGCCGTCAGTTGCATGAAGCGCACCTGATCCTGGCGATCACGCCAGACCAGCAGGCAGGTCGGCTCGGCAGGCGGCTGCGTCGGGCAATGATCGACACCGATCTTCTGCACCGGCCAGTGATAAGCCAGCGGCCACGCCAGTGGCGACCAGCCTCGCTCGGGCAACCGCGCGTCGCTGACATCCAGCGCCAGTTCGACCCACTCGTAATGTGCCAGCTCCAGCATGAACGGCGGATCTTCAAGCGTTGGGCGATAGCCCTGCTGCAACCAGGCGATGAACTCCTGACTGATCTCCAGAAAGTACGGCGTGCTCGCCCGGTGCTCGGCGAAGAAGGTGCGTAGCAGCCGCTGCCAGCGCTCGGCGCCGAGGATGCCGCGCAGCACCGGAAAGGACCCGCCGACCAGGCTGGCGACGTTGTTGAAGAACAGCTCTTCGTAGACCGCCATGCGCTCGGCCGTGACGCCCGGCAGCAAAGACTGCGCCTCGGGCTGGCGAATACGTGCAGCGAAGTCGCGCTGCTGCTCGATACCGCTCATGTGCCATACCTGCTCAGCGGTCGTGCGGCCTGCTGCAGGCTGCGGATATGCGCCAGCTCGGCATACAGCTCGGCCAGTGGCGGGAAGTTGAAGTCACGCTCCAGCAGCGTCGGGCGTACGCCATGCAGCGCATAAGCGCTGCTGAGCAGCGTCCACACCGGGTCGATCACCGGCGCACCGTGGGTGTCGATCTTCAGGTCTGCCGCCTGGCCGTAATGACCGGCGACATGCAAATAGGCGATGCGCTCACTGGGCATCGCGGCGATGTAAGCCTCGGCATCGAAGCCGAAATTCAGGCTGTTGACGTAGACGTTGTTGACGTCCAGCAGCAGTTGGCAGTCGGCACGTTCCAACACCGCGCGAACGAAATCCGCCTCGTCCAGCTCGCCGGGCAGGCGAGCGTAGGCCGAGACGTTCTCGATGATCAGCGGCCGCTCCAGCACGTCCTGAACGATGCGCACGCGCTCGGCGATACGCAGCACCGACTCTTCGGAAAACGGTAGCGGCATCAGGTCATACAGCTGACCATCGTCGGCACAGGCCGACAGATGCTCGCTGTAGGCCAGCACGCCATGCGCGTCGAGAAAACCCTTGATGGCGTGCAGCAGTTCCAGGTTCAGCGGCGCGAAGCCGCCGAGGTTGAGGGACAGACCATGGCACAACAGCGGCCGGCGCTCGCTCAGGGCACGCAGTTGCTTGCCCAGGCGGCCACCGACACCGATCCAGTTCTCCGGCGCCACTTCGAGAAAGTCGGCGCCGCTGGCGTCATCACCAGTCAGCTCGGCAAGTAGTACGCGACGCAGGCCGAGGCCGGCGCCGGTGAGGTTTGCGAGTCGCATGATCCGTCCTCTCCTCTGCCATTACTCGCTTTTCTCGCCGCCACATTTGCCTTCGCCGCACTTGCCTTCGGCGTCGGCTTTCATCTCGCCACCACACTTGCCCTCGCCGCACTTGCCCTCTGCGTCGCCTTTCATCTCACCGCCGCATTTACCTTCGCCACAGGCGCCTTCCTGCGCCTTCTCGGCAGCAGCCAGGCTGTAGCCGCTGGTCAGCTCCTGAGCGGCGAACGGGTTGCTCGCGGCATGGGCGGTGAACGCCATGGAAGTCAGCAGCGCAGCGCCCAGGGTGGCAGTCAGGGTATTGAGTTGTTTCATGGCATCTCTCCATCGGTTTCGAATGCGGGGCCGGATTGGCCCTCTCGCAGCAATGGACGAGACAGGAATGCGGGCGTTACAGCGAGGCTGGATTTTTTCGTAGCCCGGATGCAATCCGGGGGCGCTTTGCCCGCTACCAGTCGCGGCGACGACTGCATGGATGCAGGAGGTAGAGCGAAGCAGGATGCCAGAGCCGAAAGCCCCTCCCACAGGCACAGAAGCCTCCACCGCACCGTGGGAGGCGCTTCAGCGGCGAGGCTTTCGATAGCCAGTAGCGCGAACAGCCACAGCAAACGTTGGATGAAAAAATCGTCATCCACCACGCTGGAGCTGTTGCTGATCACGGCTTTACCGATCCGGGATGAATGTCGGTGCAGCGCGCCGCTTTCAGCATGGCATCAAAGTCATTGCGGTCGGTCTTGTTGCGTCGACGATAGGGCCGTACATAGCGCAGGTGCAGCAGCTTGACCTGAGGACTGAGCGATTGCACGAAACGCCCCTAGTAATTTGCCGTGCCCCAGGCCTCCATCACCCACTCGACCGGCTCGGCCTGCTCCTGTATATATCGCCGGAACGCCTCTCGG
>CAMPIF010000251.1 GCA_946886245.1 Ectopseudomonas composti
GTCCTGCAGGTAGACACCGAGCACTTCGCCGTCTTCGTGATCCAGCTCGCGGTCACCCTGTGGACCAAGGGTGGTGCGATCATCACGCAAGTCGACGCCATAGGTCAGCTGATGCGCGCCGATACGGCTGGTGTTGCGCAGGTCGAACCCCGTGCTGCGGGTATCGCCGAAGTACAGACCGAAGCGGCCGTCCTGCTCCAGCTCGTTGGTGGTGTGATAGGTGGTCAGCTCGACATCCAGCAGGTCGTTGTTCACGGGCTGCCAGGCGTAGTTGAGCGTCCAGGTCTCGCGTTCGGTGCTCAGCGGATACAGGCGATTGAAGCTGCTCGGGATCCACTGCGGGCGCTGGCTGCGCTCGCCTTCATCAATGCGCTTCTCGTAGCTCAGGCGCAGGGTCTGCTCCTCAGTCAGCTTGCCCACCAGCTTGGCGAAGCCGAGTTTCTGCCGCGATGCAGTGCCGAGCACATCATCTTTGTTGCCGTCTTCAAAGTCGTTCTGATCCTGGTAGGTGGTCATGGCCAGCGCCGACCAGTTCTCGTTGAAACGGCCGAACACACTGGCGCTGCTCTTGTAGCCCTCGCCATTGCTGAAGTAGCCGGTCTTGAGCAGCGCACCGAGCTGCTCGCCATCGCGCAGCAAGTCGTCCGGGTCCTTGGTGACGAAGCGGATCGCGCCGCCCAGCGCGCCCGGCCCGGCTGTCGCATCGCCGGTGCCGGCCTGGACTTCGGCGCGTTTGAGCAGTTCCGGCTCGATGCCGATGCGGCCCGTATGGTGGAAGGTCTGCCCCGGCTGGCTGGCGCCGTCGATGCTGATGTTCAGCAGGGTGTCCTCCAGGCCGCGCAGGTAGAGCTTCTGCGCCACGCCGGGGCCGCCGGCCACGGACACCTCGGGATTGGACTCGAACACTTCCTGCAGGTCGCTGGCCTGGTAACGCTGCAGTTGCTCGGCCTCGACGCTCTCGTTGCGGTCGATGGCGGCGGCGGTGATCTCCTGCGCCTGCAACTCCAGCGCGGTATCGGCGCCGTGCGCCTGCGCGGCGAGCAGGCTGGCAAAGGTTATGGCGCCGAGCAGACTCAGGCGATAAGGGCAGTGCGGCATGATCGATCCTCCCCAGGAAAGATGTGAATATTTCGCATTTGCGAATTCTCATCACAAGCACCCAGGCAGGGAACCACTTTTACAACTGTTACACCGCCGTGCGCGGCAGGCGGATGTCCATGAGCAAACCGCCACCGGCGCGATTGCTCGCCCGAATGCTGCCACCAGTGGCGCTGACCTGGCGCTGTGCCAACGCCAGGCCGAGGCCGAAACCGGCGCGCTCGCTGCCGCCGCGAAAGAACGGCTGGAAGATGCGCTCCAGCCATTGCTCGGCAACGCCCGGGCCCTGATCGGCGACCCGCAGCAGCCAGGCGCCATCCTCCTCGGCCAGGCTGACCTCGATCTGGCCGCCCGCCGGGGTGTGGTCGAGCGCATTGCGCACCACGTTCTCGATGGCCTGGCCCAACGCCCGATTACTGCTGCCATGCAGCGGCGCGCTGTCGGGCATCTGGCAGAGAATCTGCCGGTCCGGGTACTCGAAGCGAGCATCGTCGAGGATGCTGTCGAGCAGCTCGGACAGGTCCAGGCTCTCGTCGCGCAGCTCGGGTCGTTCGTTTTCCAGCCAGCTCAGGGTCAGCGCGTCCTCGACCAGGCGACGCATGCCGGCGCAGTCCTCGCGGATGCGTTCGAGCAGGCCGACCCGGTCGCTGCCTTGCTCGGCCAGGCTCACCGCCATCTCGATGCGCGTCAGCGGCGTGCGCAGCTCGTGGGACATGTCCGCCAGGCGCTGACGCTGATCGATGATCAGTTGCCCGGTGCGCGCGGCCATGGCGTCGAAGGTCTCCGCCAGGCGCGCCAGCTCGTCATTGCGCGAGCCCAGCAGCGAACGCACGCGCACGTCCAGGCGGCCGTCACTGAACTGCCGGGTGGCCTGTTCCAGGCGACCGAGCGGCTGCATCAGGTGGCGGTAGAGCACCAGGCAGACGATCAGCATCAACACCAGTGGCACCACCAGTTGCAGCAACAGCTTGGCGTAATGCCAGTTGAGGCCGGGGCGCATGCGCTGCGGCAGGATGATCAGGAAATGGGTCCGGCCGTCGGCGAACGGCAGATCCATGATGGGGTTTTCCTGGAAGTACAGGTGAATCTTCCAGCTCACGTCGCGGCCCAGGCCGAAGCCCTCGTAGAAGCGCTCGTTGAGCACGCTGCCGGCCAACGGTCGCACCTCGGACTCGACCACTGCCGCCCAGGTCTGCTCCTGCTGCTGCAGGGTAGTGAGCCAGCGCGCCAGGGCTTCATGATCGCCAGCGCGGTACATCGCCTCGGCCTGCTCGCCGTAGTGGCGCAGGGTGCGCTGATGTTCGGCGTCGATGAAGCTCATGCGCTCCTCGGTCTGCCAGGCGACGCGGGCGATGATCCAGAACAGCAGCACGCTGCCCAGACCGATGACCAGGCACAGCTTCCAGAACAGGCGCCGGTTCATGTGAAGGCGTAACCACGGCCGTGCAGGGTCTGCAGCCGGTCGGCGCCCAGGCCGGCCTCGCCCAGACGGCGACGGATACGGCTGACGTGCATGTCCAGGCTGCGGTCGTACTGGCTGTACTCGCGCTCCAGCGCCATGCGGTACAGGTAGGGTTTGCTCAGCGCCTCACCGCGATGGCTGACCAGCAACCAGAGCAGGCGGAACTGCAGTGGCGTCAGCGCCAGGTCGCAGCCTGCGACCCGCGCCTGCTGGGCGTGGCGGTCCAGTTGCAGTTCGTCGACCTGCAACTGTTGCGCCTGGCCGCCGCGCGCACTCTCCTGCGGGCGCGTGCGGCGCAACACGGCGTCGATGCGCAATTGCAGTTCGGTGATGTTGAAAGGCTTGGGCAGGTAATCGTCGGCACCATGGCGCAGGCCGCGAATGCGCTCCTCCTCAGCCCCGCATGCGGTGAGCATGATCACCGGAGTCTGCTGTTGCTCGCGCAGGCGCCGCAGCACGGAAAAGCCATTGACGTCCGGCAGCATCACGTCGAGCAACAGCAGATCCGGCGACTCACGCAGCGCCGTCTCCAGGCCCGCCTCGCCCAGATGACAGGCGCTGGTGGCGTAACCCTGACCGCGCAGCAGCTCGCCGAGCTGGGCGGCCAGGGTGCGATCGTCCTCGACGATCAGGATGCGAGCCAGGCTGGCGGTCATGTGGGTCACTCAGGGCGATTAAAGCGAATGATTCTCATATATAAAAATCACTTCGGCAACCCTGACCCATATGGCGCGTCTTGCTCGGGTCAATACACGTCACGACGATAGCGACCCTCCTCGATCAGCGCCTGCACCGCCTCGTCGCCGAGCAGGTCGCGCAACGCCGCATCCAC
Source organism: Ectopseudomonas composti (assembly GCA_946886245.1). Next base: position 3,393 of record CAMPIF010000251.1, read on the forward strand.
ACCGCCGGCCATGCCCTGCAGGCTGCCGCATATGTAAAGGGCAGCCCCTTCGTCCAGCCAGGCACGCAGGCGCTCGTGCTGCTCGCGCAACAGATCCTGCACGTAGCGCTTGTGCGCCTGATCGCGGGAGAACACCAGATCCAGATGCTGCAGCTCGCCGGCGGCCAGCGCCGTCTGCAGCTCGTTGCCACAGAAGAAGTCGCAGGCGCGGTTACGCTCGCCGAACAGCAACCAGTTGCGTGCCTGCCCTTCCAGAGTACGAGCCCGCAGCAGCGCACGCAGCCCGGCCAGGCCGGTGCCATTGCCGATCAGGATCAGCGGACGATCGTCGTCCGGCAGGTGGAAGCCGCTGTTGCGCCGTACCCGCGCCAGCACCTGGCCGCCCTCCGGCAGATGCTCGGTCAGCCAGCCAGACCCCAGGCCGAGGCTGCCGTCGTCCTGCATGGCCTGACGCACGATCAACTGCAGCACGCCATCGGCCACCACCGAGGCAATGGAGTATTCACGCGTACCCAGCGGCACCAGCGCATCGATCAACGCCTGGGCATGCAGGCCAACCAGGTGAGCGAAGCTGTCCGGCAACTGCCGTTGCGCCAGGGCTTCACCCAGGCTCGTCGTCTGCCCATCGAGCGTCACCGGCTCGAGGCCGTCGAAACCGGAGTGCTGCAGCCAGGCCTGCACCCGCGCAGGCGCATGCCGTGGGCGAATTTCCAGGATGTCGCCGGCCTGCCAGGTGCTCTGCGCCGGCGGCGTCAGGCCAATGAAGAACACCGGTGCGCCCTGGCTGCACGGGTTGAGCAGGCGCCGTTCGGCCAGCGTCCAGTTCTGCCAGGGCAGTTGTTCGAAGCGAATCGGCGCGGCGCCGGTCAGCTCGCTCAACTGCTGCTGCCAGCGCTGCAGCGCGGCCTGGTCAGCGCCATCGACTTCGATGCTGTCGAACAGCCGCTGCGCGCCCTGCAAGCCCAGCCAGTCGTTGATACGCCGGGCAAAGCCGCAGAAGTGCTGATACTGCCGGTCACCCAGCGCGAGCACGGCATAGCTCAATTGTTCGAGTGGCAGCGAGCCACCCAGCACCTTGCGCTCGAAGCCCTGCGCGGCATCCGGCGCCTCGCCGTCGCCAAAGGTGCTGACCACGAACAGCGCCTTCTGCGCATGGCGCAGGCTGTCGGCATCGACGCGCGACAGCGGCTCGACCCGCACCGCAATGCCGGCGGCCTGCAACTGCCCGGCGCTCTGCCAGGCCAACTGCTCGGCGAAGCCGCTCTGGCTGGCGAAGCCGACCAACCAACCGTCACCGGCATCGTCGCCCTTCAACGCAGCGCGTGCCGCCAGCGCCGCGCGCTTCTTGCGCCGGCGATCCAGATACAGCAGCCAACCGGTAATGAAGAACAGCGGCATGGCCCCGGTGGCCAGCATCATCAGAATGCGCCCCGGCATGCCGAAGTACTCGCCGACGTGCAGCGCGTAGATGCTGGCCAGCAGCTGCGCCTTGAAGCTCTTGTCGGCGTAGCGTTCATGGCGGCTGACTTCACCGCTTTTCGGATCGATCTGGAACTGGTTGAAGGCACGCACATGCTCGGCGCCATCGAGCATGTAGAAAACCGTCGCCGGCTGCCCGGCCACCGGCGGCAGGCGCAGGTTCCAGGCCACCAGCTTGGGTCCGGCAGTCTGCTGGATGCTCTGCCACACCGCGTCGTAGTCGACTTCCGGCGCGGGGCCGCTGGGCGCCTGGCGGCCGCCACGGCCACGCTCGCTGCGTTGCTCGGCCGGGGTATCGGAAAGCATGCGCGTCAGCCCTTCGCGGTACCAGTCATAGGACCAGTAGAGACCGGTGAGCCCGGCGCAGAGGTAGAACAGCAGCGCCCAGGTGCCCACAACGGCGTGCAGGTCCCAGTTGAAGCTGCGACCTTTCTTCCTCCAGTCCAGAGTCAGCCAGGTGCGCCAGCTCAGGGCCTGGCGCGGCCAGCGCAGGTACAGGCCTGACAGGCAGAAGAAGATCAGCGCAATCGTACTGGCAGCGGTTATCTGCTTGCCCACTTCGCCCATGGACAGGAAGCGGTGCAGCATCAGCATCAGGTGGAAGAAGTCCTGGCCAACGGGCTCGGCCAGGACTTCACCAGTGTAGGGGTCGAACACGATGCGCGGCCCACGCCGCTCGCCCGGCGGAGGTACAAGAAAAGCGGTGCCCGGCCCGTCATGGCGACTATCGACCCACAACCCGGTGACGCGATCAGCGGTAGCGGCCTCGATCTTCGCCGCCAGCTCGCCGGGCGGGAGATGCCCCTGTGCGCTGGGCTGGATCTGCCAGCGCTCGGCGTTGAGCGCCCGGGTTATCTCGCCCTCGAAGCTGTAGAGAGCACCGGTGATGCCCATGATGACCAGCACCAGGCCGGCGCTGATGCCGAAGAACCAGTGCAACTGGAAGATGATTTTCTTGAACACGACGGAGCCACCCTTGCCCTGACCCACTGCGACGGGCGGCCACTCTATATGGGAATAATTTTCATAACCATTCATTTACGCGTTATTTACGCATCCGCAAACTGGCCGAGTCGCGTCGCCTGCCGGCGCACTTGAAAGCCGATAGTCGTGCCTCCGCCAGAGCTCGCAGTTATCGGTATAATCACGCGTTTTACGGGTGCCAAGGCACCCTCAACGACTCCATCCAGGCACGTATTCATGACCACCCAGGCCGCAGAAGTCGCCAAGCGCCGTACCTTCGCCATCATTTCCCACCCTGACGCCGGTAAGACCACCATCACCGAGAAGCTGCTGCTGATGGGCAAGGCCATCGAGGTCGCGGGCACCGTGAAGTCGCGTAAATCCGACCGCCATGCCACTTCCGACTGGATGGAGATGGAGAAGCAGCGCGGCATCTCCATCACCACCTCGGTGATGCAGTTCCCCTACCGCGAGCACATGATCAACCTGCTCGACACCCCCGGCCACGAAGACTTCTCCGAAGACACCTACCGCACCCTGACAGCAGTGGACAGCGCGCTGATGGTGCTCGACGGCGGTAAGGGCGTCGAGCCACGTACCATCGCCCTGATGGACGTGTGCCGCCTGCGCGATACGCCCATCGTCAGCTTCATCAACAAGCTCGACCGCGACATCCGCGACCCCATCG
>CAMPIF010000252.1 GCA_946886245.1 Ectopseudomonas composti
GTGCCGCCTGGCCGGGCATGATGAAGGTGCGGCCGATGTAGCGGTTCTTGACGAAACCTTCGCGGAATTTCACGCCCAGGTGATTGGCCAGCTCCAGCGCCGAAGTGCGGCTGGTGTCGGGAATCGGGATGACCACGTCGATGTCATGATCCGGACGCTCGCGGAGAATCTTGTCGGCCAGCTTCTCGCCCATGCGCAGACGCGCCTTGTACACCGAGATACCGTCCATGATCGAGTCCGGGCGCGCCAGGTAAACGTGCTCGAAGATGCAGGGCGCGTACTGCGGGTTGGCCGCGCACTGACGGGTGAACAGCTTGCCCTCTTCGGTGATGTAGACCGCCTCGCCCGGCGCCAGGTCGCGAATCAGGGTAAAGCCGAGTACGTCCAGCGATACGCTCTCGGACGCGATCATGTACTCGACGCCTTCATCGGTATGGCGCTGGCCGAAGACGATCGGGCGAATACCGTTGGGATCACGGAAGCCGACGATGCCATAGCCGGTGATCATCGCGACGACGGCGTAACCGCCCAGGCAGCGCTCGTGCACGTGGGTAACGGCAGCGAACACGTCTTCTTCGGTCGGCTGCAGCTTGCCGCGCTGGGCAAGCTCATGGGCGAACACGTTGAGCAGCACTTCCGAATCGGAATTGGTGTTCACGTGACGCAGATCGGACTCGTAGATTTCCTTGGCCAACTGCTCGACGTTGGTCAGGTTGCCGTTGTGCGCCAGGGTGATGCCGTAAGGCGAGTTGACGTAGAACGGCTGAGCCTCGGCCGAGCTGGAGCTACCAGCAGTCGGGTAGCGCACATGGCCGATGCCCATATGGCCGACCAGGCGCTGCATGTGGCGCTGCTGGAACACGTCACGCACCAGGCCGTTGTCCTTGCGCAGGAACAGGCGGCCATCATGGCTGGTGACAATACCGGCAGCATCCTGGCCGCGGTGCTGGAGGACGGTGAGCCCGTCATACAGCGCCTGATTGACGTTCGATTTACCGACGATACCGACGATGCCACACATGTGCCACGACCCCTGCTAGATAGTTCAGGCTAATTCAGCGACCGGCGCAGCGGTTACTCCGCACCGGCCACTCTTTTAAAGCAGATCAGCTGGGTGAGCCGACCCACCGGTAAACCACTGATCGGACCACCCCAGAATGAGGTTCTTCGACCAGTCGGCGACCATCAGAAAATGCGGCACCAGCTGTGACTGTTGCCACCACGTATCCTGCTCCACTGGCGCCAGGCTGATCAGCCCGACCAGCAGCACCACCAACAAACCACCACGCGCGGCGCCGAATACCATGCCGAGAAAACGGTCGGTACCGGACAGGCCAGTCACACGGATCAGTTCGCCAATGAGGAAATTGACCAGAGCGCCCACCAGCAAGGTGGCGATGAAGAGAATGGCACAGGCTGCAATGACCCGCGCGGAAGGCGTTTCGATAAATTCGACGAGATGCTGGGCCAGTGCGCCACCGAACATCCAGGCGACCACACCTGCGATGATCCAGGTCAGCAGCGACAGGGCTTCCTTGACGAAGCCGCGCTTCAGACTGATCAAACTAGAAATGGCGATGACGGCGATGATCGCCCAATCGACCCAGGTGAATACCACGGCGCGGCCTACCAGCGGAAAAGGCGGAGCATTTTAGCAGAGCCCGGCGCATCGGGTAACCGGGCGCTGCAAAGTCCTTTGCTTGCTTAGCCCGCTTCCGGCTGGAAGCGCACGACAAAACCGCTGAGTTTGTGCTGGCGGTTGAGCTGGTCACGCAGGCGCTCGGCCTCTGCGCGCTCGATCAGCGGGCCAACGAACACCCGGTTCATGCCGTCGAAGGCGCGGATGTAGGCGTTGTAGCCCTGACTGCGCAGCGTTTTCTGCAGGTTTTCCGCTCCACTGCGACTCGACAGACTGGCCAACTGCACCGACCAGCTGATCGGCAGGCTGTTGGCGTCCAGGCGCGCTTGCGGCTTGGCAGGAGCACTGCTCGCCGCTTGCTCGGTCTTGAGCGGATCAGGCTTGCTCTGCTGGGCAACGGGCGGCGGAGTCAGCTTGGGCAGCTCTGGCACCTCGACGATCTGAGGCGCCACCTCTTCGACGGCAACCGGCTCCTGCGGCAACGCCTCGGGCTCGACGACCTCGGCAGGCTGCACGATGATCTCGGCAGCAGCCGGCGCTTGCGGCATGGCTGGCGCATCCACCACCACGCGACGCATCTCATCCTCGCGCGACAGCAACATAGGCAGGAAAATCACCGCCAGCGCCACCAGCACCAGAGCACCGACCATGCGCTGCTTGAGCCCACTGTCCAGCATTGCCATCCCCAATCCCCTTATCAAGCCGGGCGGGCCAGCCAATCCAGGGCCTCGGCCACGCAGAAAAACGATCCGAACAACAGTATCTCGTCACCCTCGGCCGCCTGTTCGCACTGCGCATCGAGCGCGGCACGTACAGCCGGGTACTGCGCCACCACCGCGCCCTGCCCCCGCAGGTGCTCGGCCAGGTCATCGGCCGAGCGTGAACGCGGCGTATCCAGCGGCGCCACGGCCCAGCCAGCAACCAGGCTCAGAAGCGGCGCAGCCACGCCGGGCAGATCCTTATCGGCCAGCAAACCGAACACCGCCCAACGCTTCCCGGCCAGCGGGCGACTCTCCAGGCGCTGCGCCAGATAATCGGCCGCATGAGGATTATGCCCAACATCGAGCAACAGCGTGAGTGACTTGCCTCGCCAATCCAGCGCGCGGCGATCCAGGCGCCCGGTTACCCGCGTGGCGAGCAAGGCCTCGACGATCTGCCGGTGGTTCCACGGCAACGGCAGAAGCGCATAGGCCTGCAACGCCAGCGCAGCGTTTTCCATCGGCAGATCGAGAAGCGGCAACCGCTCCAGTCGCAGCATCTGGCCGTTGCCGTCGAGGCCATACCAGGACCAGTCCTGCGCCTGCACATCGAGGTCATAGTCACGACCGCGCAGGAACAGCGGCGTATCCAAGGTGACGGCCTGCTGCAGCAATGGCTGCGGAGGATCGAGGTCACCGCACAACGCAGGCATGCCGGCGCGCATGATCCCGGCCTTTTCGAAGGCGACCGATTCACGGGTATCGCCCAGCCAGTCAGCGTGATCCAGCCCGATGCTGGTGATCAGCGCCAGATCGGCATCGACCAGATTCACCGCATCCAGGCGCCCGCCGAGACCGACTTCGAGCACCACGGCATCCAGCTGAGCACGCTCGAACAACCAGAAGGCCGCCAGCGTACCCATCTCGAAATAGGTCAGGGAGATCTCGCCACGCGCGGCTTCGACCGCGGCAAAAGCCTGGCACAACGCTTCGTCGCTGGCTTCTCGCCCCTGCACGAGCACACGTTCGTTGTAACGCAGCAGGTGCGGTGAACTGTAGACACCGACGCGCTGCCCCTGGGCGGCGATCAGGCTGGCGAGAAAGGCGCAGGTAGAGCCCTTGCCATTGGTACCGGTGACGGTAACCACCAATGGCGCCGGCTTGCCCAGGCCGAGCCGCTGCGCCACCTCACGCGAGCGCTCCAGGCCCATGTCGATGGCCGAAGGATGCAACTGCTCGAGGTAGGCGAGCCACTCGCCCAGGCTACGTTCGGTCATGCAGTGGCCGGCAGGGAAACCGGAGAGGGACGATTCATCATTTGCGCGAGCAGACGCGCCAGGCGCGGACGCAGCTCATCGCGCGAAATGATCATGTCGATGGCACCATGCTCGATGAGGAACTCGCTGCGCTGGAAGCCTTCCGGCAGCTTTTCGCGCACGGTCTGCTCGATCACGCGCGGGCCGGCGAAACCGATCAGCGCCTTCGGCTCGGCCACGATGACATCTCCAAGCATTGCCAGGCTGGCGGAAACGCCGCCATAGACCGGGTCAGTCAGCACGGAGATGAACGGCAGGCCTTCTTCACGCAGACGCGCCAGGGCAGCGGAAGTCTTGGCCATCTGCATCAGCGAGATCAGCGCTTCCTGCATGCGCGCACCACCGGAAGCGGAGAAGCACACCAGCGGGCAGCGTTTTTCCAGGGCGACATTGGCCGCCTGGACGAAGCGCTCACCGACGATGGCGCCCATGGAGCCACCCATGAAGGAGAACTCGAACGCGCACACGGCGATCGGCATACCTTCGAGGGTACCGCTCATGGAGATCAGGGCGTCCTTCTCGCCAGTCTGCTTCTGCGCCCCGGCCAGACGATCCTTGTACTTCTTGCTGTCGCGGAATTTCAGGCGGTCGACCGGCTCCAGATCGGCACCGATCTCCTCGCGGCCATCGGCGTCGAGGAAGATGTCGATACGCGCACGAGCACCGATACGCATGTGGTGATTGCACTTGGGGCAGACATCGAGCGTCTTTTCCAGCTCAGGACGGTAGAGCACGGCATCACAGGACGGACATTTATGCCACAGGCCCTCGGGCACAGAGCTCTTCTTCACCTCGGAACGCATGATCGAGGGAATGAGTTTGTCTACCAACCAGTTGCTCATGCTGTCATTTCTCCATAACCGTTGGTTCGGATGAACGCCTCATCGTGAAACGCCCATCTCCAGCAATTCTTTTCTGCCGCACCCAGCACCCGTTTAAACGAGCCCATGGCGGCGTGACAGGCTAATTGACGGCCCTGCTTCAATCGCCGTCACATTGAGCATCACGCACCGCCCGCACGAATGCACGAATCTTGCCTGCATCCTTTATGCCTTTACTGGCCTCTACCCCACCACTGACATCCACGGCATAAGGACGCACCCGGCGAATGGCCCGCGCGACATTGTCCGCATCGAGGCCGCCGGCCAGGATGATCGGCTTGGCGGCCTCTGCAGGCACCAGCGACCAGTCGAACGAAGCGCCCGTACCACCCGGCACGCCCTCGACGAAGGTATCGAGCAGAATACCCCGCGCACCAGTGTAGAGCGCCATGGCTGCCGCCACGTCCTCACCAGGGCGAACCCGCAGCGCCTTGATATAGGGGCGGCCGAAGCCTTCACAGTCGTCCGGCGACTCGTCACCGTGAAACTGCAGCAGATCCAGCGGCAGGCGCTGCAGCAACTGCTGCAGCTCGTCGCGCGGCATGTCGACGAACAGCCCGACAGTGGTCACGAACGGCGGTAACGCCTGCAGGATCGCAGCGGCCTGCTCGACGCTGACTGCTCGCGGACTTTTCTCGTAGAACACCAGACCAATGGCGTCGGCTCCCGCCTCCACCACCGCCAGGGCATCCTCGATGCGGGTGATCCCACAAATCTTGCTGCGTACGACCGTCACGTTCATGCCTCTCGCCATGCGGGTTCGGATGGTAACAAAGGGTTATGGCTGTCGCACGTCCGGCAGACCGGAGAGAAAATGCGGCCCGAGATAGCGCTGCGGCAATTCGAACTCCTCCGGGTAATCGACCTGTATCAGATACAGACCGTAGGGGTGCGCCGTCACTCCCCCGCTATGTCGATCACCGCGTTCGAGCACCTCGCGCGCCCATTCCGGCGGCCGCTCGCCAGCGCCAATGGTCATCAACACACCCGCGATGTTACGCACCATGTGGTGCAGAAAAGCATTGGCGCGGATATCCAGCACGATGAAGCGGCCATGCTCGATCAACTGCAGGTGATGCACGGTCTTGACCGGTGACTTGGCCTGGCAGCGCGTCGCCCGGAAGGCGCTGAAATCATGAGTGCCGACCAGCGCCAGGGCCGCTTCACGCATGCGCGCCACATCCAGCGGGCGATGATTCCAGGTCACTTCCTCGGCCATGTGCGCCGGCCGAATCGGATCGTTGTAGATCACGTAGCGGTAGCGTCGCGCCATGGCCGAGAAGCGCGCATGAAAGTGCGCCGGCATCACCTTCGCCCAGGTCACGCTGATGTCAGCGGGCAAATTCATGTTGGCGCCCATGATCCAGGCGTGCAGCGAACGCTCGACAGTGGTATCGAAATGCACCACCTGACCACTGGAATGCACAGAAGCATCGGTACGCCCTGCGCACAGAATGCTGACCGATGCACCACCAGCGACCTTGGACAAGGCGGTTTCCAAGTGACCCTGGATCGACGGAACATTCGCGCCCTGGCGTTGGAACCCACGATAACGTGCGCCCTTGTATTCGAGACCCAGGGCGATTCTGAAAAAGCCAGCGGCCGCCATTTCGGCGGCCGCTACAGGTACTGCGTCAGACATCTGTCAATCAAACCATCTTGGCAATCATCTCGCGAGCTTCCTGCTGCTGAGCATCGCTGCCCTCGGCAATCACTTCATCAAGAATGTCGCGGGCACCTTCGGTGTCGCCCATGTCGATGTAGGCCCGGGCCAGGTCCAGCTTGGTCGCGGTTTCATCGGTGCCGGACAGGAAGTCGAAGTCATCATCGCCATCCAGATCACTGGACAGGCTATTGGCCGGCGCCTGCGGAGCTGCTTGCGGCTCTTCGAAATCAGTCGACAGCTGATCCAGCTCGGCGCTCACCTCGTCCAGCTGCGCGGCGAAGCTATCAGGCGCGACAGCCGGCTGAGCCGGAGTTTCATC
>CAMPIF010000253.1 GCA_946886245.1 Ectopseudomonas composti
ACGCACTTCAGTGCGACCCGAAAGGGCGAGCGAAGCGAGTAATGCTCATTTACAACTCGTAAAGTCGTCCGCGACTCCGAGCGTTCCTCACCTGTCTGACTCGCTGGCGCTCGCCCTTCGGGCCAGCCTTCGGCTTTTACTCCCGTTGGTCGTTGCGCCTTGCATAGCTCTAGCTCGCGAGCTCGTGATCAGGTTCTGTGAGCGGTGGATTGACTAACAAACAGCCGCTTCGTAAGGTGCGGCTCTTTATCTGCGGCCGGGGCATGCTCCGGCCGTTTCGTGCAGTGCTGATGGGGAATTGAGTGTGAAGCCGGTCAAAGTGGGCATCTGTGGGTTGGGCACCGTCGGTGGCGGTACGTTGAATGTACTCAAGCGCAATGCCGAGGAGATTACTCGGCGCGCCGGTCGCGGCATCGAGATTGCCCAGATCGCCATTCGTTCGCCCAAGCCGCAGTACGACACCACCGGCATTGCCATGACCAGCGATGTGTTCGAGCTGGTCAACAACCCCGAGATCGACATCGTCATCGAGCTGATCGGCGGCTACACCCTGGCCAAGGAGCTGGTGCTCAAGGCCATCGACAACGGCAAGCACGTGGTGACCGCCAACAAGGCGCTGATTGCCGTGCACGGCAATGAAATCTTCGCCAAGGCGCGCGAAAAGGGCGTCATTGTCGCCTTCGAAGCCGCTGTGGCTGGCGGTATCCCGGTGATCAAGGCGATCCGCGAAGGCCTGTCGGCCAACCGCATCAACTGGCTGGCCGGTATCATCAACGGCACCGGCAACTTCATCCTCACCGAGATGCGCGAGAAGGGCCGTGCCTTCGACGACGTGCTCAAGGAAGCGCAGGCGCTGGGTTATGCCGAGGCCGATCCGACCTTCGATGTCGAAGGCATCGATGCCGCGCACAAGCTGACCATCCTGGCGTCCATCGCCTTCGGCATCCCGCTGCAGTTCGACAAGGCCTACACCGAGGGCATCACCAGGCTGACCACGGCCGATGTGAACTACGCCGAGGCGTTGGGCTATCGCATCAAGCACCTGGGTGTCGCTCGCCGCACCGATGCAGGCATCGAGCTGCGCGTGCACCCGACGCTGATTCCGGCCGATCGCCTGATCGCCAACGTCAACGGTGTGATGAACGCGGTGATGGTCAATGGCGACGCGGTGGGCAGCACGCTGTATTACGGCGCCGGTGCCGGCATGGAGCCGACCGCTTCGGCGGTGGTGGCCGATCTGGTGGATGTGGTGCGTGCGCTGACCACCGATCCGACCAACCGCGTGCCGCACCTGGCCTTCCAGCCGGATTCGCTGTCCGATCACCCGATCCTGCCGATCGAAGAGTGCGAGAGCGCCTATTACCTGCGCATCCAGGCCAAGGATCATCCGGGTGTGCTGGCGCAGGTGGCGAGCATCCTCTCCGAGCGCGGCATCAACATCGAGTCGATCATGCAGAAGGAAGTCGAGGAGCAGGACGGCCTGGTGCCGATGATCCTCGTGACCCATCGTGTGGTCGAGGCGCGTATCATCGAGGCCATTGCCGCCATGGAAGCGCTGGATGGCGTGACCTCGCCGGTCGTGCGTCTGCGCGTCGAACAGCTCAACTAATCCCGTGTCCACCTGCAGGCCTATGGCTTGCGGGTGCTGCAGAACGAAGGTTTATCCCATGCGCTATATCAGTACCCGCGGCCAGGCGCCGGCCCTGAATTTCGAAGATGTGCTGCTGGCTGGCCTGGCCAGCGATGGCGGCCTCTACGTGCCGGAAAATCTGCCGCGTTTCACCGTCGAGGAAATCGCTTCCTGGGCGGGCCTGCCGTATCACGAGCTGGCCTTCCGGGTGATGCGCCCGTTCGTCGCCGGCTCCATTGCCGATGCCGACTTCAAGAAGATCCTCGAAGAAACCTATGGGGTGTTCGAGCACAACGCGGTCGCGCCGCTGCGCCAGTTGAACGGCAACGAGTGGGTGCTGGAGCTGTTCCACGGCCCGACCCTGGCGTTCAAGGATTTCGCCCTGCAACTGCTCGGTCGCCTGCTCGATCACGTGCTGGCCAGGCGCGGTGAGCGCGTGGTGATCATGGGTGCCACTTCCGGTGATACCGGTTCGGCGGCCATCGAAGGCTGCAAGGCCTGCGACAACGTCGACATCTTCATCATGCACCCGCACAACCGCGTGTCCGAGGTGCAGCGCCGGCAGATGACCACCATTGTCGGCGACAACATCCACAACATCGCCATCGAAGGCAACTTCGACGACTGCCAGGAGATGGTCAAGGCCAGCTTCGCCGATCAGGGCTTCCTCAAGGGCACGCGCCTGGTGGCGGTCAACTCGATCAACTGGGCGCGGATCATGGCCCAGATCGTTTACTACTTCCATGCGGCGCTGCAGCTCGGCGCGCCGGCGCGTTCCATCGCCTTCTCGGTGCCGACCGGCAACTTCGGCGACATCTTCGCCGGTTACCTGGCGCGCAACATGGGGCTGCCGGTCAGTCAGCTGATCGTCGCCACCAACCGCAACGACATCCTGCACCGCTTCATGAGCGGCAATCAGTACGTCAAGGAAACCCTGCACGCGACGCTGTCGCCGTCGATGGACATCATGGTTTCGTCCAACTTCGAGCGTCTGCTATTCGACCTGCACGGTCGCAACGGTGCCGCCATTGCCAGTCTGATGGACAGCTTCAAGCAGGGTGGCGGTTTCCGTGTCGACGAGGATCGCTGGACCGAAGCGCGCAAGCTGTTCGACTCACTGGCGGTGAACGACGAGCAGACCTGCGAAACCATCACCGAGGTGTACAGGGAGTGCGGCGAGCTGCTCGACCCGCATACCGCCATCGGTGTGCGTGCTGCGCGTGAGTGCCGCCGCAGCCTGGCCACGCCAATGGTGGTGCTGGGTACTGCGCACCCGGTCAAGTTCCCCGAGGCGGTGGAGAAGGCCGGCATCGATGCCGTGCCGGCGTTGCCTGCGCACCTGAGCGATCTGTTCCAGCGTGAAGAGCGCTGCACGGTGCTGGACAACGACCTGAAGACCGTGCAGCAGTTCGTCGCCGCGCGGGGGAATCGCGGCAAGCCGCTCTGAGGTCTCTGCTTCGACGAAACCGGCGCCCCAGTGGCGCCGGTTTCGTTTGTGCGCGGCTCAAAGGGCGAAGATCACCGCCAGCAGCGCCATCAGGATGATCAGGATCAGCCAGATCAGGGCGTTGAGGCGGCTGGCGCGAACGACGCCGGCGCCGCGCGGGTGCACCGGGGGATCGTCCTCCAGGTACTGATCGATACGGCGTTCGGCCTCCTGCTGGTCGTTGGCCAGGTATTCGCTCAGCAGGTCGATGGCTGCCTGACGCTGATTGGCATGCACGAGCTGGCGGACTGCGGGTGGAAGTTCGTTCATGGCGCTGCCTGTCTCTCGGGGTGGCGGGTCTGCGACCCGGTTGGCGCTTTTTTTCGTGCGCAGCGCGGGCGTCTGCGGTTTAATTCGACACCTCGCGAATGGAAGCGTTTTGCTCGAGTCATGGATGAGCCCAAGTGCCTGCCTCTCTTCTTTACCCATTCTTGTCTGTTCTTCGGCTTTTTGCGCCGAGGATCGCCTCTGCGTGCTTATCTGACGAACGGCATCACATTTATCACATGTGATTACTTTACGACTCACATGTAAGGGTCTAGGCTGCGATTCATGGACAACAAATCATCAGCCCATTACCAGCGTCTTTATCGTCAGCGTCTGCGTGAGCAGGGGTTGGTCAAGAAGGAAGTCTGGATCTTGCCCGAGCATGCGCCCTTGTTGGTCGCGTTCGAGCGCAAACTGCGCCAGCCACAGTCGCTGCTGGCTTCGATGGAGAAGGAGGAGGGTATGAGCATGCCTCAAGTTTGGACCGCCCGGGCGCTGCATGAAGCGCTGGCGGCAACGGAACTGTTCCAAAGCGGTCAGGCCGGCATCGAGCTGATTCAGGGCGCTGACGCCAGCCTGCACATCACCATGCGTGAGTACGGCGACCTGCCGCTGTTCATCGCCGTGTTCGGTGAGCAGATCATCGTCGAGGCGCTGCTCTGGCCGGCAGCGGACGTCAAGGACGCGGCGAGCTTCAACGAAGAAGTGCTGCGTACCCACAAGCTGTTCCCGCTGTCGTCCATCGGCCTGGAGAAAATGGTCGACGGGCGTGATTGCTACACCATGTTCGGCGCGCTGAGCTCGTCCTCGACCCTGTCCGATGTGGTGTTCGAGATCGAATTGCTGGCGGACAACGTGATCAAGGCCACCGAAGCCTATGAAGGCTTCCTCAAGACCGGCGCCTGAGAGGAGATGAGACGATGAATGTCTGGAGCAAAATGCTGACGGCGCTGCGTGGCGGCGCCAATGAAGTGGGTGAGGCGGTGGTCGATGGTCAGGCCCTGCGCATTCTCGATCAGGAAATCCGCGACGCCGATGTCGAACTGCGCAAGTCCAAGGAAGCGCTGGCCGAGATCATGGCCAGGCACAAGCTGGCCAGCGACAAGGTGACCAAGAGCGCGGCGAGCATTGCCGAGTACGAACAGTACGCGCTGAAGGCGCTGGACGCCGGTAACGAGACCCTGGCCAAGGAAGTCGCCGAGAAGATCGCCAACCTGGAAATCGAGCAGGCCAGCGAGCGTGAGCAGGCCGAAGGCTTCGCCGCCAGCGTGGCGCAGCTGCGCAAGGCCGTGACCCAGGCCGAGGGCAACATCAAACGTCTCAAGCAGCAGGTGGATACGGTCAAGGCCACCGAAAGCGTGCAGAAGGCCCAGATGGCCGTGGCCCAGCGCTACGGCGGCTCGCAAGCCAAGCTGCAGACCGCAGTCGAGTCGCTCGAACGGATCAAGCAGAAGCAGGCCGAGCGCGCAGCGAAGATGGAGGCTTCAGCCGAGCTGGCTGCCACCAGCGCGCCGGACGATTCGCTGGAAGCCAAGCTGCGCGCGGCCGGTATCAAGGCCGACAATGCCAGCGCCGACAGCGTGCTGGCACGTCTGAAGGACAAGGCCAAGCCCTGATCAGGGCGCATTGACCGGCAGGCGCGAATGATCGCGCCTGTCGTATGGATTCGGGAAAAGGAAAGCTATGGAACTCTTCCTGCAGACGGCTCTGTCATTCCCCACCGCCATCTACAGCTTTCTGCTGTGCGTGGCGGTCATCTACTGGCTGGTGGTTGCCGCCGGCCTGCTCGAGGTCGATTTGCTCGACGTCGAAGCCGATTCGATGATGGAAGGCAGCGGCCAGACCGAAGGCCTCGCCGGCTTGCTCTACAGACTCAAGCTCGATGGCGTGCCGGTCACGCTGGTGCTGACGCTGCTGTTCTTCTTCGCCTGGTTCGCCTGCTACTTCATCGAACTGTGGCTGCTGCGTCACCTGCCGTTGGGCATTCTGCGTTACCCGCTTGGGCTGGTGGTCATCGCTGGCGCCTTCGTGCTGGCGGCACCGCTGTGCGCGGCGATCTGCCGGCCGCTGCGGCCGCTGTTTCGCAAGGTCGAGGCGATCAGCAGCAAGTCGGTGCTGGGCCAGGTGGCGGTGGTGCGCAGTGGTCGCGTCACCGCCAGTCATGGTGAGGCGGTGCTGGAAGATGGCGGTGCTGGTCTGATCCTGCGGGTACGTGCCGACGAGGCACTGGGTTTCAAACGCGGCGACCGCGTCGTGCTGCTCGAATACCTGGCGGCCGAACACGCCTATCGCATCATCACCGAAGAAGAGTTCCGAGGCGTCTAGCCTCTGCCCACAATCCGTACGTAACGCAGGGCAGGCAGGGTATGCCGAACCTGCCTGCACAACTAGCAAAGGAGTAGAGCTGTAATGGAAAACGTCATTCCCTTCATCGTCGGGGCAGGGCTGGTCGTCCTCTTCATCATTGCCCTGATTGCCCTGTTCAAGGCCTTCTACATCAAGGTTCCGCAAGGCACCGCGCTGATCGTCAACGATATGAGCTCGACGCCCAAGGTGCATTTCACCGGTTCCCTGGTGTATCCGGTGATCCACCTCAAGGAGTTCATGAAGATCTCCCTGATCACCCTGGAAGTCGACCGTCGCGCGAAGGATGGTTTGATCTGCCGCGACAACATGCGCGCCGACATCACCGTGGCCTTCTACCTGCGCGTCAACGAGACCCAGGAAGATGTACTCAAGGTGGCCAAGGCCATCGGCGTGGAGCGCGCTTCCGACCGTGGGGCAGTCAACGAACTGTTCAACGCCAAGTTCTCCGAGGCACTGAAGACCGTCGGCAAGCAGTTCGATTTCGTCCAGCTGTTCGAGAATCGCCAGGACTTTCGTGATCGTATCGTCGAGGTGATCGGCAATGACCTCAACGGTTATGTGCTCGAAGACGTGGCCATCGATTACCTGGAGCAGACAGCCAAGCATTCGCTGGACCCGAGCAATATTCTCGATGCCGAAGGCATCCGCAAGATCACCGAGCTGACCGCTGCGCAGAACGTCATCACCAACGAGCTGGAGCGCAACGAAGAGCTGGCGATCAAGAAGAAGAACGTCGAAACCCGCGAGG
>CAMPIF010000254.1 GCA_946886245.1 Ectopseudomonas composti
ATGCTGCGCGAGCTGAAAACCTTCGTCACCGTCGCTCGCCTGGGCACCTTCGCTGCCGCTGGCCAGCAGGTGGGGCTGACCCAGTCGGCGGTCAGCGCGCAGATGCGCGTACTGGAGCAGCACCTCGGCGTGCGCCTGTTCGACCGCAGCGGTCGCGCCGCCGCGCTCAACGCCGCCGGCCGCCACGCCCTGCCGCTGGCCGAGCAGATGCTTGCGCTGTACGCGCAGATGGCGCTGCCGCAGGCCGCCGATCAGTGGCAAGGCGAGCTGCGCGTCGGCGCCATCGCCACCTTGCAGACCGGCCTGCTGGCCGAGGCGCTGCCGCGCTTTCGGCAACTGGCGCCGCGGGTCGAGCTGAAGCTGGTGCCGGGCGTGTCGTTGCAGCTGTTCAGCCAACTGGATGCCGGTGAGCTGGATCTGGCGCTGTTGATCAAGCCGCCGTTTGCCTTACCCAAGGAGCTGCTGGAAGTACCGCTGGCGCGCGAGCCCTTCGTGCTGATCGCACCGCTGGACGTGGACGTGGACGGGGAAGACCCAGTGCGTCTGCTCGCCGAGCAGCCTTTCGTGCGTTACGACCGTGCTTCGTTCGGCGGGCGCCAGGTGACACGCTTCCTGCGTGAGCAACGCCTGAACGTGCACGAGGCGCTGGAGCTGGACGAGCTGGAAGCCATCGTGCGGCTGGTGGAAAACGGCATGGGCGTGGCCCTGGTGCCGCGTGCGGGCCTGTGGCTGCAAAGACCGACGCGCCTGCGGGTGATCGAGTTGGGCGAGCTGACCTTCCACCGTGAACTGGTGGCCCTGGTGCGCCGCGCTCAGCGCCAGCCGGCCCTGGATTGCTTGTTGAGCTGCCTGCTGTCGAGAGAGGCGTCAGGGTAATGGCAACGCACGGCAGCCTGTGCCGGAAGTGACGGTTGCAGTCACTTCCGGCTGCTGGCTCAGATATCCCAGACCAGGTTGATCGAGAAGTTGCGCCCCGGTTGAGTCAGGCGGTCGAGATTGGCCGGACTGGTCACACCTGCTTCGCCAACGGCGTCGTAGCCACGCACGTCATCCCACAGCCAGTATTTCTTGTCAGTCAGGTTATACAGGCCGGCGTTGACGGTCAGGTCGTCGGTCAGCTTGTAGTAGCCAGTAAGATCGAGGATGCCGAAGCCGGGGCTGGCGAACTGGCTGCTGCTGCCGTCCGGGCTGTTGAAGCTGCTGTCGTCGATACGCGTCTTGCGTTTGACCAGGGTCCAGTTCAGCAGGCCGCCGAAACGTTCCTGCTCGTAGCCTAGACCGAATACGCCGGTCAGCGGGTTGACGCTGTTGAGTGCTTCGCCGGTATCGTCGTTACGACCACGGGCGTAGGCAATCGAACCCTGCGCATAGAGACCCGCAAGAGCGCCGAAGCTGTCCAGGTTCAAGCGGCCCTTGACCTCCACACCACGAATGCTGGCCTGGCTGATGTTCTGGGACTGAAAGGCCAGCGCATTGCTGTTGGCGGTGATGGCGTTTTCGTCGATGAAGTTGCGGTAGCGGTTGTAGAACACCGCCACATCGAAACTGCCGCTCTCGAACTGGCCGCGCAGGCCTGTCTCCACTCCGCGACTCTTCTCTGGTTCGAGGTTCGGGTTGGGCTCGACGGTATAGCCGCCGGCGACATTCTCGAAACGTCCGTACAGTGCCTTGGCAGTGGGGGTGCGGAAGCCTTCGGCATACTGGCCGAACCAGGTGTAATGATCATCGAAGGCGTAGGTGACGCCGAGCTTCGGCGAGACGCGATGCCAGGTTTTGTCCTTGTCGTTGTACTCGGTCACGCCGCTGCTGGTGACGGTGGCGAGAAACTCGTCCGTCAGCTTCGGTGTCATGCGGGTGTAGTCGTAGCGCAGGCCGGGCAGGAAGGTCCACTGGTCCCAGCGGATTTCATCCTGAGCGAAAAGGCTGTAGGTCTTGATGGTCGGGTCGGGGAAATCGCTCTGCGGCGTCAGGGTGTCAGCCGTGTTGGTACTGATGGCGCCGGCGCTGGTGCAACTGGCGCTCAGCGCCTGCAGGCAGATGCCCTGGCCTGTACGCAGCCCGGTGACTTCCTCGCGCTTGAGGGTGGTGCCATAGGTCAGCAGGTGGTCGGTCTGGCCGAGGCTGAAGGCCTTGTCGAGCTGCACATCGAAGACCCATTGGCGATCTTTGTACGTGGTGTCGCGGTAGCGCATGACGTCCCGAGTGGTCGCTCCGGTGAAGAAGCTCTTCGGCACGTAGTGCTCTGCTGTGCTCTGGTCGGTTTTGGCCACCTGGTAGTTCAGGCTCCACTTCAGTTTGTCGGCCAGCAGGCTATCCAGGGCCAGGCTGTGCTCCAGGCCGAAGCGTTCGCGGGTAATGGTGTCGTTGCCCTCGCGCGATTCGTAGTAGTTGAAGCCGCTGCCAGCGTTGAACGGCCCGCCTACAGCACTCAACTGATGGGTATCGCGGTCGTCCTTGTACTTCTCGTAGGTCAGTTGCAGGCGATCGCTGTCGTTGTAGTTCCAGCCCAGCTTGGCCAGCAGGTTGGTGGTGCGTGCGTCTTCGGGATTGGCCTCGGTGCGATCCAGGCCAGTGCCGCCGGTGTTGCCGTAGGACTCGGTTTCGTGGCCGTTGCGCTGGGACAAGTGCAGGAGGGCGTCGAACTGTTCGTGGCGACCGGCAACGGTGGCTGACTTCAGCCAGCTGTCGTCAGCCGAGCTGTAACCGGTTTTCAGGCGTGCGCCTGCGTCCTTGCCGTCCTTGATGATGTCGTCGGCATCGAGGGTGAAATAGCTGACTGCGCCACCAATGGCGCTGCTGCCGTAGAGCGCAGAGGCCGGGCCGCGAAGAATTTCCACGCGTTTGACGATTTCCGGATCGACATAGTTGCGATGGGTCTGGGCGTAGGGGCCGTTGAAGAAGCTGGCCGGTACCTCGACGCCATCGACCTGCGTCAGCACGCGGTCGCCATCGATACCACGGATGTTGTATCCAGTGATGCCGGCGCGTTGGCCGGCGCCACCCACGGAAACGCCTGGTTCGTTGCGCACCAGATCCTTGATGCTGTTGACGTTCTGTTGGTCGAGTTGCTCGCGACCGAGCACGCTTACCGAAACGGGAACGTCATCGACGCTTTGCTCATGGCGTGTGGCGGTAATCGTCGTCGGCTGCAGTGCGAGCGATTGTGCAGGGTTCTTGACCAGCACCACGCTGCGTTCCCCAACGCTGCGGTAGCTCAAGCCGGTGCCTTCGAGCAGGCGTGCCAGGGCCAGCTCCGGCGATTGGCGGCCACGGGTTCCCGGCGAGTCGATACCCTCGGCCAATTGTGCCGGCAAGCCGATCTGCCACCCCGTGACGTCGCTGAAGGCGTTCAGCGCCGAAACCAGTGGCTGGCGCTCGATGGCGAAGCGGTAACCGCTCTGGCTCTGCTGCTGTGCCGCAGGCGACGGCTCGGCAGCGTTGGCCAGCGGCAGGCTGGCGCAGGCGATGGAGAGTGCCAGCAGCGACAGGCTGGCGGTGGACAGTCGCGGGAAATGCGGGCGCCTGGTGTGAAGGGGCATCGTTGTGCTCTCTGCGGGTGTCGTCGGAAGGTCAGTTAATGCGAATTATTTGCATTGTTATGACGGGACGAACGAAGCCCTCTTGGAGCGTAAAAATTCTTTTTCTCAGTTGAGAATCAGCAGCGATGGGTACTCTTGAAGCTGCGCCGAGGTCACCTGCGCCAGCGAGCGCATGATGTCGGCCGGTTCGCTCAGGCGATAGTTGCCGGTGATGCGCAGATCATCCAGACGGGCGTTGCGGTTGATGATCCAGCCGGGGTAGTAGCGGCGCAGTTCATCCAGCACTTCGTGCAAAGGGCGGTCATCGAAGATCAGGCGGCCCTGAACCCACGCGAGCCGATTGGCTGTGGCGCCGTGTATGCGCTTGCCGACACCGTCCGGGCCGACACGGATGCTATCGCCGCTTACCAGGTAGATGCGCGTGTCGTTGCCGCGCGCATGCACTTCGATCTCGCCCCGCTCGACGCTGACTTCGGCGGTATCGTCGAGGTAGCGCACGGAGAATGCGGTGCCGCGTACCGATATCAGAACGGGGCCAGCGGCAACCTGAAATGGACGGCTGCTGTCCTTGGCGACATCGAAATAGGCTTCGCCTCTGAGCAACTGCGCGGCGCGCTGACTCGCGTCGATCTGGCTGGAGAACGCGCTGCCGGTGTTGAGCAGTACGTGCGAGCCATCGGCCAGATCCAGGCTCTGGCGCTGGCCAACGGCGGTGACATGATCGGCGCGCAGGCGCAGCAGCAGATCGCTGTGCAGGGTGAGGCCGACCACCAGCAGCAGCGAGGCGGCGATCGCCAGCGTTCTGCTGAAGCGCCGCGGGCGCCTGGGCGCCGGTGGTCTGCGCTGCTCAAGGCGCGCGGCTGCGGTGACCAGCGTGGGTGATTGCCAGCATTGTTGCGCACGTTCGAATGCTTCGGCATTGGCAGGTGAGGCGGCCAGCCACTCGGCGAATCGCGCCCGGCAATCAGCGTCCGCATGTTCCAGCACAAGCAGCCAGTCCAGCGCCTGGCTCAGCGATGCGTCGCTGTCGTTGGGGGTTCCCTGCTGCGGGTGCATCGGGCTGTTCTCGAAACCGGGGGGCAATATTCTGGCCGAAGGTGCGGGTGAGCGATAGTCGCTCATGTCGGAGGCGCGAGGCGCTCGAGCAGGGTCATGCACAGGGTCATGATCAATTTGAGCTCTTTCTGCACCGTGCTGGCTGACACGCCGAGCTCTGCCGCGATCTGCGCATAACCCTGACCATGCAGACGGCTGAGGATGAAGATGCGCTGCTGGCGTTCGCTCAACTGCTCCAGTGCGTTGCCCAGTCGTTGCAGCAGGCGTTCGGCGTGCAGACTGTCTTCGCTGGATGAACCCGGAGCCGGAACGGCCTGCATGATTTCGTCCGGCACGTCATCGAGCAGGGTTCGCGACTGCATGCGCTCGCGGCGCAAGTGATCGAACGCCAGATTGCGGCCCGTCTGGAAGAGAAAGGGTTCGAGGTGATCGACCGGTTTGTCGCGCAGGCTACGGGCGACCCGCAGGTAGGTTTCCTGCACCAGCTCCTCGGCGATGCTGGCGTTCTTCACGATTTTTACCAGCGTGCGCAGCAGCGGGGTGCGCTGGCTGATGAATACGCTGTCTAGATTGGAGAGGGTCACTGGCAAGCCTGGTTCGCCGACTACTTCGCGAATAATAATCACTTTTAATAAGGCCGGCTAGCGAACCCGTGCGCGAAGCCGGTCTTCAGCGCCATATCCCCGTGTTTGGCTTTATTTTTACGGAGCTTGGCAGGTTCGTTCGTCTTTATAAGGCAGTGGCGGTCGAACGTCCTGCGCGCTTCATCGAGCGGTGCAGGGGGCGGGCTGCCTTACTTCATGCCAGTCATCAGCGAGCTTTCCATGACCGCCTCTTCGCAACTGTCCCATCCGCTGCGTTCGCAGCGCCTGAACCAGATCACCCACGAGCCGCACAGCCACCTCGACAACCTGGTCAAGAGCCACGATCCGTTCGCTAGCCCGGAGCGGTTTTCCCACTTCGTGGCCGCCCAGTATCTGTTCCAGCGTGATCTGGAAAAGCTCTATAACGACCCGCAGTTGATCAAGCTGGTGCCTGATCTGCCGCAGCGCTGCCGTGTCGAGCAGGCCGTGCTGGACCTTGCCGATCTGCAGCGTGCGCTGCCAGAGGGCGATGACAGCATCCGCAACAAGGCCATGGGCATCGGCGAAGCGCTCGCCTGGCTGTTCGTTTCCGAAGGCTCCAAGCTGGGCGCCGCTTTCCTGCTCAAGCGCATGCCGGCGCTGGGCCTGAGCGAGACCTTTGGCGCGCGTCACCTGGGCGAGCCGGAAGGTGGTCGCGCACAGGGTTGGAAGGCGTTTACCGCCGTGCTCGACAGCGTCGAACTGGATGCCGAGCAGGAGCGTCTGGCCGAGGCAGCAGCCATCGCGGCCTTCGAGCGTTTCACCGTACACCTGGAACGCTGCTTTGCCTGAAATCACGCTGGCGCGCTCGGCCTGGCAGCGTTGGCTATGGCTGCTGTTGGCCTACCTGAGCATTGGTATGGCCATGCTCGGAGTGATACTGCCGGGCCTTCCCACGACCGAGTTCGTGCTGTTGGCGGCCTGGGCAGCGTCGCGCAGTTCGCCGCGTCTGGCCGCGTGGCTGGAGAATCATCGGGTGTTCGGCCCGCTGCTGCGCGACTGGAAGAACGGCGGCCTGATCGCCCGGCGTACCAAGTGGGTGGCGAGTGGCAGCATGCTGCTAGCGCTGATCATCCTGCTGCTGACCGTCGATCACCTGCCTTCCGTGCTGTTCGCCGCTGCCGGCATGAGTTGCGGCGCACTGTTCATCTGGACTCGGCCGGAAAAACCCAGAGCCAAGTAGGGTGCGCCGTGCGCACCGACGATTTCGGATGACCGTAGATCCTATGTTCGGCCGCAAGCCTGTTGTCCGATCCTATTGCGGTCAAAGG
>CAMPIF010000255.1 GCA_946886245.1 Ectopseudomonas composti
GCCGCAGCCAGATCGGCTTGACCAGCGGCGCGGCCGGACTGCCCTGACCAATGACCGAAGCGCCCTGTAATGGGCGCTAGCCCGCAGGTTGGAACCTTGAAATTTGTAGGGTGGGCTTCAGCCCACGCTGATCGATACTGAAGCTTAAGCGGAACGCCTCCCTGCCCACCCTACAAAGTCCCTGTATGCCGTCAGTCAGTGGTGTGTCAGTTCCAGCACGCGGTCGACCAGTTTGTTGATGCCGGACGCTGCTTCGGCGATGGACTGGGCGAGCATGTAGGCCGGCGTGGTCACCAGCTTGCGTTGGCTGTCTTCGATGATTTCACTGACCTCGCACTCATGGTGCTCGGCGCCCATCTGGGTCAGGGCGGCGGCGGTGTCGTGGTCGCTGCCGATGGTGCAGACCACGCCTGCGCCGAAGATCTTCGCCGCCAGCGCCGGGGCGATGCACATCAGACCGACCGGCTTGCCGGCATCGACGAAGGCCTTGCAGGCGGCCAGTACATCCGGTTGTACGGTGCAGCCGGCGCCACTGGTGGCGAAGTCGGAAAGGTTCTTCGCCACACCGAAACCACCGGGCAGGATCAGCGCATCGAAGGCCTCGACGTGCAGCTCCTTGACGTCCTTGATCTGGCCGCGGGCGATGCGCGCCGACTCCACCAGGACGTTGCGCGTCTCGTCCATCTCGTCGCCGCTGTAGTGGTCGACCACGTGCAGCTGCGGCACGTTGGGGGCGAAACACTGCACGTCGGCGCCACGCTGGTCGAGGCGCAGCAGGGTGATCACGCTTTCATGGATCTCGGCGCCATCGTAGACGCCACAGCCGGACAGAATCACTGCCACTTTCTTGCTCATGCTCGACTCCTGGTGAGGAAAAACGCGACCGTGAAGCGGGCGCGGGTATTACCAATTCGTGGGATGTCGCCAAATGCCACTCGGGCTGTCATTTGCCGCCGCGAAGACTGGCGAAGCTGCGCATAGGATGAATAACAGCTCATTCCCGACACAAGTACAACGATATGGCGTTCGTTCTCTACGCAGTGCCCTTCTTCTTCCTGCTGATCGGCCTGGAATTGCTCGCTGACCGCTGGCGCGGTATGCGCACCTATCGTCTGGCCGATGCCCTTAACAGCCTCAGTGCCGGCGTGCTGTCACAGGCGACCGGCGTGTTGACCAAGGTGGTCGGGCTGCTCACCTACGCCTTCGCCTGGGAGCATCTGGCGCTGTTCGAACTGTCCGAAGGCAGCCTCTGGGTGTGGCTCTTCGCCTTCGTCTTCTACGATTTCTGCTACTACTGGAACCACCGTCTGGGCCATGAGCGCAACGTGCTCTGGGCCGCCCATGCGGTGCATCACCAGAGCGAGGACTACAACCTTTCCACTGCGTTGCGGCAAACCAGCACCGGTTTCATCTTCGGCTGGATCTTCTACCTGCCGATGGCGCTGGTCGGTGTGCCGCCGCTGGTGTTCTTCAGCGTCGCGGCGCTGAACCTGCTTTATCAGTTCTGGGTGCATACCCGGCATATTCCCAAGCTGGGCTGGTTCGAGTGGCTGTTCATCACCCCGTCCAACCACCGTGTGCACCATGCACAGAACCCTATCTACATGGATCGCAATTACGGCGGTGTGTTCATTGTCTGGGATCGAATTTTCGGCACCTTCCAGGAGGAGCTCGACGAAGAGCCGGTGATCTTCGGTGTGACCGTGCCGCTGGCCAGTTGGAACCCCTTGTGGGCCAACCTGCAGGTGTATGCCGGTCTGTGGCACGATGCCAAACGCGCCAGCTCCTGGTGGGACCGGCTGCGCATCTGGTTCATGCCCACCGGCTGGCGTCCTGCCGACGTGGCGGCACGCTATCCGCAGACCAAGGCGGATCTGCGCAATTTCCGCAAATTCGAGGTGCCTTTGGCGCGTGGCGCGCAGGTCTACGCGTCGCTGCAGTTCGTCTGCTACCTGCTGGCCGGCGTGTGGCTGCTGGCGCACGGAGACTCGCTTGCAATCGGCGCTGTGCTGCTGGCGTGCCTGTGGATGGCCCTGGGCCTTTGCAGCATTGGCATGTGGCTGGAGAATCGTGCCTGGGCGTCGAGATTCGAGTTATTGCGCCTGGCGGCCAATCTGCCCCTGCTGTGGCTGGCCGGTGATCTGGACATGCTGGTCATGAATGCAGCTGTCTGGAGTTGCCTGGCTGGCTACAGCCTGATCAGCCTGCTCGGATTATGGCTGGTGCAGCGCGGAGGGCGGACCGGAACGCCGGCCGCTCGTAGCGAAGCGAACAGTTCGCCGCCCGGTACGCCCTGCTGCGTGGCTCATCCGCGCCGGCGCTGACGCCAGCGGTGTAGCCAGGCGAGGGCGAGCAGCAGCACCACGGCCGCGAGCAGGATGACCTGATAGTGGCGCAGTTCTTCGAGTAGCCCACCCATGGCATTGCCCAGGCTGTAGGCCAGCAGGCTGATGCCGCCGGCCCAGACGCCGGCACCGATGGCATCGAGCAGCAGATAGCGGCGCCACGAATAGCCGGACAGGCCGATGGTCAGCGGCATCACCGTGCGCAGGCCGTAGAGGAAGCGAAAGCACAGCACCCACAGGTCCGGGTAGCGCTGGATCAGCGCGCTGGCGCGTTCGCCCAGCGGTTGCCAGCGCGGTTTGCGTGCCAGCAGGGCACGGCCGTGACGGCGGCCGAGGTAGTACCACAGCTGGTCGCTGGCGAAGGTGCCGAGAAAGGCGCACAGCGCCACCCATTCGATCTCCAGCACGTTGCGCACGGCCAGGTAGGCCGCCAGCAGCAGCGACACTTCGCCTTCGAGAAAGGTACCGAGTACCAGTGCCGGATAGCCAAACTGGCGGATCAGGTCTTGGAGCATGCCGTGAGCTCAACGATGCAGGTGCTGAAGACTACTCTGACCATGGCAAACCCGGAAGGTGGCGCGTCATGCCACAATGCGCGACTGGCTGTGCGACGTGCCGTCGCACGTGGTCATCTGGTTGTCATCATTTGGTCATAATGTTCGTAGAACCTATCCACGATCTGCTGCGCGTCGGCTCTGCTGCGTTAAAAACAGGCTCAGACTGCTCATGTGCTGGGGCACACTCCGCCTCCTCGCCTGTTTTTGCCTGGCACAGCTCTAGCTCGCGAAATCGTGCACAGGTTCTATAACCTGTCACACTGGCCCGCCCGTGCGGGCTCTGGAGTCTGCCGTGAGCGTTACCCCCGCCAATCGTCTGTTCCCTGCCACTCGCCTGCGTCGCAATCGCCGCGATGATTTCTCCCGCCGTCTGGTGCGCGAAAATCGCCTGAGCGTCGATGATCTGATTCTGCCGGTGTTCGTCCTCGACGGCGAAAACCGTCGCGAAGCCGTGCCGTCGATGCCGGGCGTCGAGCGCCTGTCCATCGACCTGCTGCTCAAGGAAGCCGAGCATTGGGTCGAGCTGGGCATTCCGGCGCTGGCGCTGTTTCCGGTCACGCCGCTGGAGAAGAAGTCGCTCGACGGTGCCGAGGCCTGGAACCCGGACGGCATCGCCCAGCGCGCGATTCGTGCCCTGCGTGCGAAATTCCCCGAACTGGGGGTGATCAGCGATGTGGCGCTCGACCCCTTCACCACTCATGGTCAGGACGGCATTCTCGACGAGTCCGGCTACGTGCAGAACGACATTACCGTCGATGCCCTGGTCAAGCAGGCGCTGTCGCATGCCGAGGCCGGTGCCCAGGTGGTGGCACCGTCGGACATGATGGACGGCCGCGTGCAGGCGATCCGCGAGGCGCTGGAACTGGCTGACCAGGTCAATGTGCGCATCATGGCCTACTCGGCCAAGTATGCCAGCGCCTATTACGGCCCGTTCCGTGACGCCGTGGGCTCGGCCGCCAATCTCGGCAAGGGCAACAAGCTCGGCTACCAGATGGACCCGGCCAACGGCAACGAGGCGCTGCATGAAGTGGCCGCCGATCTGGCCGAAGGTGCCGACATGGTCATGGTCAAACCCGGCATGCCCTATCTGGACATCCTCTGGCGGGTGAAGGATGCCTACAAGGTGCCGACCTTCGTCTACCAGGTCAGCGGCGAGTACGCCATGCACATGGCGGCGATCCAGAACGGCTGGCTCAGTGAGGCGGTCATACTGGAATCACTCACCGCCTTCAAACGTGCCGGTGCCGATGGCATCCTCACCTATTTCGCCGTACGGGCGGCTGAACTGCTAAAACAAGGGCGATGACGCCCTCAGGAACCCAGCGATGAACAGCGAAGGACTCAACAGCGAAGTGCTCGACAACAACCCGCCTCAGGTCGAGGTGGTCGCCGAGACGCCCGTGGTGGAAACCCCGCCGCCGGCTCCGATTCCCAGCCTGGATGACAGCAGCCTGTACATCCACCGTGAACTGTCGCAGCTGCAGTTCAATATCCGGGTGCTGGAGCAGGCGCTGGACGAGTCCTATCCGTTGCTCGAACGCCTGAAGTTCCTGCTGATCTTCTCCAGCAACCTCGACGAGTTCTTCGAGATTCGCGTCGCCGGCCTGAAGAAGCAGATCAACTTCGCCCGCGAACAGGCCGGCGCCGATGGCCTGCAGCCGCACCAGGCGCTGGCGCGAATCAGCGAACTGGTGCACGAGCAGGTCGACCGCCAGTACGCGATCCTCAACGACACCCTGTTCCCGGCGCTGGCCAAGCACAACATCAACTTCATCCGCCGCCGCTACTGGACCACCAAGCTCAAGGCCTGGGTGCGTCGCTATTTCCGCGACGAGATCGCGCCGATCATCACCCCCATCGGTCTCGACCCGACGCACCCCTTCCCGCTGCTGGTGAACAAGAGCCTGAACTTCATCGTCGAACTGGAAGGCGTCGATGCCTTCGGTCGCGATTCCGGTCTGGCCATCATCCCGGCGCCGCGTCTGCTGCCGCGCATCATCAAGGTGCCGGAAGATGTTGGCGGCCCTGGCGACAACTACGTGTTCCTGTCGTCGATGATCCATGCCCACGCCGATGACCTGTTCCAGGGCATGAAGGTCAAGGGCTGCTACCAGTTCCGCCTGACCCGTAACGCTGACCTCTCGGTGGACACCGAAGACGTTGAGGACCTGGCGCGCGCCCTGCGCGGCGAGCTGTTCAGTCGTCGCTACGGCGATGCGGTGCGCCTGGAGGTGGTCGACAGCTGCCCGAAACACCTGCGCGACCACCTGCTCAAGCAGTTCGGCCTGACCGAGGGCGAGCTGTACCAGGTCAACGGCCCGGTCAACCTGACCCGCCTGTTCAGCATCACCGGTCTGGACAACCATCCGGAGCTGCAGCACGCGCCGTTTACGCCAGTGATCCCCAAGCTGCTGCAGAACGCCGAGAACATCTTCAGCGTGGTCAGCAAGCAGGACATTCTCCTGCTGCACCCCTTCGAGTCCTTCACGCCGGTGGTCGATCTGCTGCGTCAGGCAGCGAAGGACCCGCACGTGCTGGCGATCAAGCAGACCCTGTATCGCTCCGGCGCCAACTCGGAGATCGTCGATGCGCTGGTGGAAGCGGCGCGTAACGGCAAGGAAGTCACTGCGGTGATCGAGTTGCGTGCGCGTTTCGACGAAGAATCCAACCTGGCTCTGGCCAGCCGCCTGCAGGCTGCTGGCGCGGTAGTGATCTACGGCGTGGTCGGCTTCAAGACGCACTCCAAGATGATGCTGATCCTGCGCCGCGAGAATGGCGAGATTCGCCGTTACGCGCACCTGGGCACCGGTAACTACCATGCCGGCAATGCGCGGCTGTACACCGACTACAGCCTGCTGACCGCCGACGTGGCGCTGGGCGAGGACGTGTCCAAGCTGTTCAGCCAGTTGATCGGCATGGGCAAGACCCTGCGCATGAAGAAGCTGCTGCACGCGCCCTTCACCCTGAAGAAGACCTTGCTCGAACTGATCGCCAAGGAAACCGCGGCCGCTGCCGAGGGCAAGCCGGCGCAGATCATCGCCAAGTTCAACTCGCTGACCGATCCGAAGATCATCCGTGCGCTGTACAAGGCCAGCCAGACCGGGGTGAAAATCGACCTGGTGGTGCGCGGCATGTGCTGCCTGCGCCCTGGCGTGCCGGGGGTTTCCCACAATATTCAGGTGCGCTCGATCATCGGCCGCTTCCTCGAACACACGCGCGTCTACTACTTCCTCAATGGCGGTGACGAGCTGGTCTACCTGTCCAGTGCCGACTGGATGGAGCGCAACCTCGACAAGCGTGTGGAGACCTGTTTCCCGGTGGAGGGCAAGAAGCTCATCACCCGGGTCAAGAAGGAACTGGAAAGCTACCTGACCGACAACACCCAGGCCTGGGTGCTGCAGTCCGATGGCCGCTACCAGCGCCTGCAGCCCACCGGCAACCAGAACCCGCGCAACGCCCAGGCCGGACTGCTGGAAAAGCTCACCGCACCGGTCGTCGTCGCACGATAAAAAGCGGCTGCGTGCAGCCATCCGATGACCCTCTCCCGCTTGCGGGAGACGACTGCATGGATGCAGG
>CAMPIF010000256.1 GCA_946886245.1 Ectopseudomonas composti
GTGGAGCAACACCAGGGTTTCGCCACTCGCTGGTCCTCCCTGATAGTAATGGATGTTAAGATCGCCGACAGACAGCTGCTCATGACTGAGCCCGGCGCGTTGTTGTTCTATCAGGCGCAGGCTGGTCAACTGAGTGGCGGGAAAGAAATACAGCGTTGCCGAGGCGACGAGAAGCAGTAGCAGCAAAGCGAGCAGCAATTTTTTCATGGCGCGTCCTTATCGCGAATTATTCCGGCGGCACACTAAGCTAGCATGAACACTGAGGATGCCGGGGTGCCAAGCTCATCCTGCCCATCAACGCATAAACCGAGAGTAGCCAATGCCTGAGCGTTGTCTGTTTAAGTCGCTGTTGCTGTGGTGTGCCCTGGTCGCCATGCCGACTGCGGCCCTGGCCGCCGGTAAATGCGAGCGCCTGGTGGCGACCGGTAACCCGGAATATCCTCCCTATCTCTGGCGTGATCCGCAGAACCCGCAGCAGTTGATCGGTGCCAATGCCGATCTGCTCAAACAGCTGGCAAAAGAACTCGGCTTGGTGGTTGACGTGATCTACACCGGACCTTGGTCGCGCGCGCAGGATGAAGTGCGTACCGGCCGTGTCGATCTGCTGGCCGGGGCGTTCTTGACGCTGCCGCGTCTGGAGAGCATGGATTACGTACACCCGGCATTCTTCTTCACGCCCAGCGTGGTCTGGGTGCGCAAGGGCGAAGCATTTCCCTATGGCAGCTGGATCGACTTGCAGGGGCATACCGGCGATACCCTGGTGGGCAACAGTTTTGGCCAGCAATTCGATACCTTCGCCAAGCAGAACCTGAAGCTCGAGGGCGTCTCCAGCTTGACCCAGGCGTTCCAGAAGTTGCTGCTGGGGCGCACCGACTACGTGCTCTACGAGCGCTACCCCGGCTTGGCGCTCGCCGAGACGCTGGGTATGGACGATGATCTGGAGGTGCTGGACCCGCCGATTTCCAGCGAAGGCCTCTACCTTACCCTGTCGCACAATTCGGCGTGCAACGAGCCCTGGCTACGCGGCCAGCTGGCGCGAAAAATGACAGAAATGGTCGCCGCCGGACTGCCTGAGCAGCTCCTGCAAAGCAATCTGGAACTGTGGAAGGCGCAGCAGATGCAGCCCGATCCGGTTGGCGACGTCACTCAGTAGGAAATTTTCGTGATCAATCGAACCCTTCCCTTGCTGCTGGCGCTGGGCCTGACCGCCTGCGCAAGCGATCCAGCTCCCACCGAGCAGATGCGGCTGACCGAACAGGCGTTGGCGCAGACCAGAACCCTGGGGGTAGTCAGCGAGCAGTCCGAGTCACTGCGCCAGGCTGAAGACAAGTTTGCGCAGGCCCAGGCGGCCACGCAGGACGGTGAAAACAAGCAGGCGCGGCTGCTGGCCGAGCAGGCCGAGCTGGATGCGCGTCTGGCCGAAGCCGAGTACCTCAATGGCAAGGGACGCGAACAGCTGACCGAGCTCAATCACCGCATCGGCCGTCTGCGCCAGCAACTGGGAGCCATGTGATGAAGGCTTTTGCTCATCTGAGCGCTCTGATGCTGGTCGGTACGCTGCTGAGTGGCTGTGCCTCCGGCGAGTTGGCGAGTGAGCAGGCCCTGGAAGAGGCGCGCCTCAGCTTCCAGGCGGTCAAGGAAGATCCCAGCGTGTTGCGCGCGGCACCCAAGGACGTGATTCGCGCAGGCGAATCGCTGGCTCGTGCCGAGCGTCTGTCCAGTTACTGGGGCAGTGGCGATGATGTGCGTCATTACGCTTACCTCAGCCAGCGCTATGCCGCGATCGCCCGGCAGCACAGCGATATCAGCCTCAATCAGGAGCGCGCAGCCAAGCTCGAGCTGGAGCGCCAGCGCCTGCAACTGACGTTGCGCGAGGCCAAGCTGATGAGCGTGCAGCAGCACAACGGCTGGCTGGAGGAGCAGATGGTCAGCCTCGCCACCAGCGAGAGCGAGCGCGGCCTGGTGATGACCCTGGGCGACATGCTGTTCGACGCCGGTCGTGCCGAGCTGCAACCGGCAGCCAACCGCACGGTGCTCAAGCTCGTGCAGTTCCTGCAGATCAATCCGCAGCGCCGCGTGCGGATCGAGGGCTACACCGACAATACCGGCGATGCTGCCGAGAATCTCGAGCTGTCGCGCGCACGCGCACAGGCTGTAGCCGATCTGCTGGTGGACCTGGGCGTGGATGCCAAGCGTATTCAGGTGGCCGGTTACGGCGTCGACTTCCCTGTTGCGGAAAACGCTTCGGCACGTGGCCGGGCGCAGAATCGGCGGGTGGAGATCGTCTTCTCCGACGAGCGAGGCCAGCTAGGCGCCGTGCGTTGAATGCCTGGCGCCGAGTCTGACGAGACCCCGGCAGCGTCCGGGGTTTTTTGTGCGCTGAAAATGGCGATTGCGCCGTGTTATCTCGGCACGTCATGGCGTATCGGAAAAACAGATAGCATCTGTGCCGGTACAATTGTGTAGCAATAGGTTACTGTTATGCTCCAGTGACCCGGAGGATATCGCCATGACCAATCTGCTGCTCTATCAACGTATCGCCCAGCAGTTGGCCGAAGATATTCGTCGCGGTGTCTACCAGCCCGGCGAGCGCGTGCCTTCGGTGCGCAAGATGAGTGCGCAGCTCAATGTCAGCCATGCCACGGTTCTGCAGGCGTACGCCAACCTCGAGGATCAGGGGCTGATCCGTGCACGCCCGCAATCCGGCTTCTACGTCCACCAGACGCCAGCGCTGACCGCGCCGACGCCGGATATCGCCAAGGTGGAGCGGCCAGGCCTGGTCACCCGCGCCAGCATCATCAATCAGGTGCTCACCGAGTCACGTCGTGAAGGCGTGTTCCCGCTGGGCGCCGCGGTGCCGCATGTCGATTACCTGCCGGTGCGTGCGCTGCACCAGCAGTTGGCCAAGGTCACCCGTTTTCACAGCCCGCGTGCGTTCAGCTACATGTTCAGCCCCGGCTTCGAGCCGCTGCGCCGCCAGGTGGCGATCCGCATGCGCGATGCCGGCGTGGTGGTCGATCCGTCCGAGGTGGTGATCACTCACGGTTGCGTCGATGCGCTGCAGATGAGCCTGCGCGTACTGACCAAGCCGGGCGATCTGATCGCGGTGGAGTCGCCAACCTATTACGGCCTGCTGCAACTGGCCGACTTGCTCGGCCTCAAGGTCATCGAGATTCCCTGTGACCCGACCACCGGCATCAGTCTCGAAGCGCTGCAACTGGCGGCCAACCAGTGGCCGATCAAGGCGCTGGTGCTGACTGCGCGGTTGTCCAACCCGCTGGGCGGCACTATTCCCGAGGAGCGTCAGCGTCAGTTGTTGCGCCTGGCTGGCGATTACGATTTCCAGATCGTCGAGGACGATATCTATGGCGAGCTGATGTTCGAGCAGGGGCCGACCAAGGCGCTGAAGTCACATGATCGCGACAGCCGGGTGATCTATTGCTCGAGCTTCTCCAAGACGCTGTCGCCGGGTGTGCGCATTGGCTGGATCGTCGCTGGCAAGTATCAGGACGAGATCCAGCGACTGCAGACCTTTTCCACCCATTCGGCGTGCAGCGTCACCCAGATGGCGGTAGCGGCTTATCTGGAAAATGGGGGGTACGACCGTCATCTGCGGCATATCCGTCAGGAATATCGCAAGAACCTCAATGCCTTCCAACTGGCGGTGCAGCAGTATTTCCCGATCGGCACGCAGATGACCCGGCCCAAGGGCGGCTTCATCCTCTGGGTCAGCCTGCCGGCGCGGGTCAATACCAAGGATCTGCACGTGCGCGCGCTGCAGCAGGGCATCTCGATCGCGCCGGGGCTGATCTTCAGCAACACCGAGCAGTTCAATCATTGCGTGCGGCTCAACTGCGGCATTCCGTGGAACCGTGAGGCGGAGAGGGCGCTGATGACCCTGGGCATGCTGGCCACGCAGCTGTGCCAGGAGGCGGGCGGTTCCTGGGAGGGCTGAGAAAGTACGTCCTGGGTTAACCCGTTTCATCGAGGGGCTGCGTCTACCTGAGCGAAGGTCTCGTGCCATTGCTCAGGAGGTGCACCATGTCCGCTTGTTCCGCGTTGCTCGTTCGTCCGTTCGCCGTCGGTTTTTCGGCCAGCGCCTTGCTGCTGCTCGCCGCGTGCAGCGCCTCTGGCCCGGAGCCGGAAGCCCAGGCCAACTCTGAGCCGGCGGCGACACTCGTCCGTGAACGTCTGGCTGCACCTGTAGCAGCCGAGATGCCTGCAGCAGCCAGCCAGAAGCGCATATCGACCCTGGCTTATGCGCCGTCGCCCATCGCCGATGTCCTGCCGCCGGGCTACCGTGACGAATCGCGCGAGCAGTATCAGGCCTATGCCGATAATCCGGTGTTCGCTGTCGCCGAGACGCCGGTGTCCACTTTCAGCATCGATGTCGATACCGGCAGCTACGCCAACGTGCGACGCTTCCTCAATGGCGGGCAACTGCCACCGAAGGATGCCGTGCGCCTGGAGGAGCTGGTCAACTACTTCCCTTACACCTATCCGCTGCCTCAGGGCGACGCGCCCTTCGGTGTCAGCACCGAACTGGCGGTGACGCCGTGGAACCCGCAGACGCGCCTGCTGCGCATTGCCATCAAGGCGTCGGATCGCAGTGTCGAGGAACTGCCGCCGGCCAATCTGGTATTCCTCGTCGACGTGTCCGGCTCCATGCATCGCCGCGAAGGCCTGCCGATGGTGCAGGGCACGTTGAAGCTGCTGGTCGATCAGCTTCGCCCGCAGGATCGCGTCTCGTTGGTCACCTATGCCGGCGACAGCCAGGTGGTGCTGGACTCCACGCCCGGCAGCGACAAGGCGAGGATCCGCGCCGCCATCGATCAATTGAGCGCTGGCGGTTCGACGGCAGGGGAGTCGGGTATCCAGCTGGCCTACCAGCAGGCGAGCAAGCACCTGATCGATGGCGGCATCAACCGCATCCTGCTGGCCACCGATGGCGACTTCAATGTGGGCATCAGCGACTTCGACAGCCTCAAGCAACTGGCGGCCGACAAGCGCAAGACAGGCGTCTCGCTGACCACCCTTGGCTTTGGCGTGGACAACTACAACGAGCGCCTGATGGAGCAGTTGGCCGACGCCGGCAACGGCAATTACGCCTATATCGATAATTTGCGCGAAGCGCGCAAGGTGCTGGTGGATCAGCTCGCTTCCACCCTCGCCACGGTGGCCAGCGACGTGAAGCTGCAATTGGAGTTCAATCCGAGCGAGATCAGTGAGTATCGTCTGCTGGGCTACGAGAACCGGGCGCTCAAGCGCGAGGACTTCAGTAATGACAAGGTCGACGCCGGTGATATCGGCGCCGGGCATACCGTCACCGCGCTCTACGAGATCGTCCCGGCGGGCGCCAAAGGCTGGCTGGAGCCCTTGCGCTATCAGGCTGCTGTCCAGCCCGCGAGCAAGAGCGGCGAGTTGGCCTGGCTGCGGATTCGCTACAAGGCTCCAGGCGAGGCGGCCAGCCGTCTGCTGGAGCGCCCCATCGCCAGTGCTGAGGCCAAGCCGGTCGCGACTGCCAGTGAGGATCTGCGCTTTGCCGCAGCGGTGGCTGCATTCGCCCAGCAGCTCAAGGACGGCCGCTACACCGGCGCTTTCGATCTGGCGCAGAGCATCGCGCTGGCGCGTTCGGCCAAGGGCGAGGATCGCTTCGGCCTGCGTGGCGAGTTCATCCAACTGGCCGAAATCGCCCAGAGCCTGCACACTTCGGCTTCAACCCCTGCACGAGCTCAGCAGTGAACGCACCTCTCACGGATGACGACGCCGCTTTATTGCGGCGTTACCGCCGCGGCGATGCCGCCGCTTTCAACCTGCTCTACCAGCGCCATCGTCTTGGCCTGTTCCGCTTTCTGCTCGGCCTGTGTGGTGATCACGCCCTGGCCGAGGAAGTGTTCCAGGACACCTGGATGAGCCTGGTGCGCAGTCAGAGCGAGCAGCGCGAGGCGGTGCTGTTCAAGACCTGGTTGTACCAGATCGCCCGCAACCGCCTGATCGACCACTGGCGCAAGACGGGCCGCCATCAGGCCGGACACGACGAATACGATGAGGGCCAGCACGCCCAGGCCGATCCACAGCCCGGCCCTGAGCAGCAGTGGAGCCTGAGTCGCGACAGTGAGCGGCTGCAGGCGGCGTTGGCCGACTTGCCGGAAGATCAGCGCGAAGTGTTCCTGCTGCGCGCCCATGGCGACCTGGAACTGAACGAGATTGCCGAGTTGACCCGCACGCCGGCCGAGACGGTCAAGAGCCGTCTGCGCTATGCCCTGCAGAAATTGCGCCGGCTGCTGGCCACCGAGGAGTTGTCCGCATGACCCATGAACGAGAACCTCTGGACCAGGAACAGGCGCTGCTGGCGCATTTCCGTGCCCATGGCAGCGGCGAGCCCTCGGCCGATCTGGATGCACGTATCCTGGCGGCGGCAAGTGCGGCTGCCCGAGAATCG
>CAMPIF010000257.1 GCA_946886245.1 Ectopseudomonas composti
GACCAGCGTGTTCGGCACCACCCAGGTGGTGGCGCAGGGATTGTCGTTGTCGCTGGCACTGCCCAGCACCGGGGTGACGCTGTTCACTTACGCGCTGCATGATCACGTCAACTGGTGGATGGGCGTGCCGTTGGCCGTGGGTGGCCTGCTCAGCATCAGCTGGGGCGTGCGCCTGGCGCATTCGCTGCCGGAGCCTCTGCTGCGCAGCCTGTTCTGCGGCTTTCTGCTGCTCTGTGCGCTGATGTTGGCGCTGGAGTCCGGCGGTCTATAGGCGAAAACCTTCGACGATATGCTCGGCCAGGCACTCGGTAACCGGTGACTGGCTGCTTTCGTTGCGCAGCAGCACGATGCTGGTCAGCGGCAGCAGGGGCAGGCCTTCTGCTTCACCGAGGATGCGCAGGTCGGGAGTGATCAGGCTTTGCAGCTGCGCGGTGACCGCGAGGCCCGCGCGCACCACCGCGAAGATCGCTGACAGGCTGGGGCTGGTGTAGGCGATGCGGTAGGGGCGACTCATCGCATCCAGCGCGTTGCAGGCCCATTCGCGGCAGAAGCAGTCGGCGTTGAACATGGCCAGCGGCATCGGATTCTGCTCGTGCGGGCAGAAGCCCTGAGCCACGGCCCAGGCGAAGCGCTCCTGGCGCAGCAGTTGGCCGATCTCCTTGCCGGGCTGGCGGGTGACGATGGTCAGGTCCAGATCCTGGCGCAGCAGCAACTGCCCGGAGGGTTCGCAATGCACCTCCACCTGCACCAGCGGGTAGGCCTGGGCGAAGCGCGAGAGAATCTCCGGCAGAAAGCGCATCACGTAGTCGTCTGGTGTGCCGATGCGCACGGCGCCGACCATGTGCGGTTCACGCAGGGTGTTGAGCACCTCGCCATGCAGCTTGAGAATGCGCCGCGCGTAGCCCAGCAGCACCTGGCCCTCGGGGGTCAGCCGCACGTGGCGGCCGTCGCGCTCGAACAGCGGGCGCTGTATCACGTCTTCCTCCAGCCGCTTCATCTGCATGCTCACGGCCGACTGTGTGCGGTTGACCGTTTCTGCGGCGCGGGTGAAACCACCGGTGTCGGCGATGGCAACGAAGCTGCGCAGCAATTCGGTATCAATACTGGGGTGGAAGGCCATTCATCAATCCTCGAGATGGATTCCATAAGAAACATTCGTTGGATTGATCTTAAGCGCGACCCGACACTGACGCCAACCCCACAAGGAGGGCGAAAAGATGAAAGGTCAGAAAGGTTACGCGTTGGCTCAGGCCATCCACTTCGAACGTCTGCCATCACTGGTCGGTATGTGGCGTATGCTGCGGCGCTGGCGTCAACTGGCTCGCGAGCGCGCACAGCTGGCGCGTCTGGATGGTGCCGCACTGAAGGATCTGGGACTGTCTCGGGCCGATGCGTTGCAGGAGGCCGAACGGCCGTTCTGGGATGACCCGTTGAAAAAGTGAGTGGTACATGACAGGAGTTGCCGAATGACCGTGGTACGCAAGGGCGCCGATTTTTTCCTGTTCCAACTGATGCTGCTGCTGTGTGCCATCTGGGGCAGCCAGCAGGTGGCGATCAAGCTGGCTGCGGACGATATCGCGCCCATGCTGCAAGTCGCGTTGCGCTCGGGCGTTGCCGCGCTGCTGGTCGGCCTGCTGTTGCTGTGGCAGCGCGGTTGGCGCGAGTGGGTCAGTTCCACCTGGCTGGCCGGGGCCCTGGCCGGCGTATTGTTCGCGCTGGAGTTCTTTTTCATCGCGCTGGGCCTGCGCTACACCACGGCCTCGCACATGGCGGTATTTCTGTATACGGCCCCGATTTTTTCGGCGCTTGGCCTGCATCTGCTGTTACCCAGCGAGCGCTTGCGTCGCCTGCAGTGGTTGGGCATCGCGCTGTGTTTCGGCGGTGTGGTGATGGCCTTCGGTGTGGGCGGTAGCTGGGCCGAGATCGATCGCGGCATGCTGCTCGGCGATGCGCTGGGGCTGTGCGCCGGCATGGCCTGGGGCGCGACCACGGTCGTCGTGCGAGGCTCGCGATTGTCCGAAGCGCCGGCCGGGCTGACCTTGTTCTATCAACTGGCGGTGGCGTTCGTGCTGCTGCTCGCCTATGCGTTGGCGGTAGTCGACCTGTCCCAACTGCGCTGGACCCCGATTGCCATCGCCAGCATCCTGCTGCAGGGCGCGGTGGTGTCGTTCTTCACCTACCTGACTTGGTTCTGGCTGCTGCGCCGCTACCTGGCCTCGAACATGGCGGTGTTTTCCTTCATGACGCCGCTGTTTGGCGTCACCTTCGGCGTGCTGGTGCTGGACGAGCCGTTGACCCTGAACTTCATCATTGGCGCAGCGCTGGTGCTGTCGGGCATTACCCTGGTCAGCAGCGAGGCCTGGTTGCGTCGCCGTCTGGCCGGCTGGCGAGGCTTGCCGCAGCAACCCTGACGCAAGGAGGCTGGAAATTGTCTGCTTATCACCTGGCTCAACTGAACATCGCCTGGATGAAGGCACCGCTGGAAGCGCCGGAGATGGCTGACTTCGTCGCCAATCTGGAGCGTATCAATGCGCTGGCGGAAGGTTCGCAGGGCTATGTCTGGCGTCTGCAGGACGAGGCGGGCGATGCCACGGCGATTCGTCCGTTCGGTGACGAGGTGCTGGTGAACATGTCGGTCTGGCAGGACGTGCAGTCGCTCAGCGACTACGTCTATAAATCGGCGCATACCGAGATGCTCAAGCGCCGCCGCGAATGGTTCGCGCGCGTCGAGCAGGCACACCAGGTGCTGTGGTGGGTACCGGCCGGGCATCGACCGAGCGTGGTCGAGGCCGCCGAACGCCTGGCTCACCTGCGCGAGCATGGCGCGACGGCGCAGGCCTTTACCTTCCGCCACGCGTTCGCGGCGCCAGCCTGATAGGCTAAGTCGCCATGACGCTCTCACTTTCTCTCGCCGAAGCTCGCCGCCTGGCCCTGGCTGCCCAGGGCTTCGGGCGTACGCCACGTGGCGCCATCGCCCACAGGCAGCTGCAGGCGCAGATCGAGCGCCTTGGCGTGGTGCAGATCGATTCGGTCAACTCCCTGGTGCGCTCGCACTACCTGCCGGCTTTTTCCCGCCTCGGCCATTACCAGGCCGAGCATCTCGACGAGCTGGCCTGGGGCCGGGCGCGGCACAGGCGCCTGTTCGAATACTGGGGGCACGAAGCCTCGCTGTTGCCGCTCGAGCTGTATCCGTTGCTGCGCTGGCGAATGCACCGAGCTGCGCATGGGCAGGGCATCTACAGCCAGCTGGCGAAGTTCGGTGTCGAGCGTCGCGACGTTTTGGATAGCGTACTGCAGGCCGTGCGCGAGCGCGGTGCGCTGGGCGCCGGCAGTCTTTCCAAGCGAACCGAGAAGGCTGGCCCCTGGTGGGACTGGAGCGCGGAAAAGACGGCGCTGGAGTGGCTGTTCGCCGCAGGCGAGGTCACTGTGGCCGGACGACGTGGCTTCGAACGTCTGTACGACCTGCCGGAGCGGGTCATTCCTGCTGATGTACTGAATCACCCGGATCTGCATGAGGCCGAAGCGCAGCGCCGCCTGTTGCTGCGTTCGGCCGATGCCCTGGGCGTGGCGACCGAGCGCGATTTGCGCGACTACTACAGGTTGGACGTCAGTGACAGCAAACGGCGTATCGCCGAATTGGTGGAGGCGGGCGAGCTGATGCCCGTCACGGTACAGGGCTGGCGGCAGGCGGCCTACTGCCGGGGCGAGCCGCGCATACCCCGACGTATTCGTCACAGCGCGCTGTTGTCGCCATTCGATTCACTGATCTGGGAGCGCGAGCGCACCGAGCGGCTGTTCGGCTTTCGCTATCGCCTGGAGATCTACACCCCGCAGGCCAAGCGCGTGTATGGCTACTACGTGCTGCCGTTTCTGCATCACGAGCGCTTGCTGGCACGGGTGGACCTGCGCAGCGAGCGCGCGACCGGGCGCCTGGCGGTGCATGCCATGCATCTGGAGGAAGCAGTGTTGAGCGAGGAGGCGCGCCTGGCGCTGGGCGATTCGCTGCGCGCGCTGGCGCACTGGCTGGGCCTGGATGAGCTGTGGCTGGCGCCGAGCGTCAGCCTGCGTGGGCTACTCGGTTAACCGCCGTTTTCCAGCAGCAACTTCAGTTCCTCGACGCGCTGGATATTCATCTGCATCGGGCAGGTGTAGTACATCGGCGAGCCGACATGCTTGCCCTGCAGGTCGCACTGGCCGTTGCGGTAGACCAGCCAGGCCTTTTGCGCGGTTTCCAGCTGTTCGGCGTCCTGCGGCGCGCCTTCCTGCAGCTTCAGGAACAACTGCTGGTAAACGCGGTTCATCTCCTTCTTCACCGTTTCCGATACGCCTTCGGCGCAGCCGGCGACGCTGGTGTTGTTGATCATCGCGCTGGCATCCAGACAGGCCTGGTACTGCTGGTCGTAATCGGCCCAGGCAGCGAGTGGCAGCAGCCCAATGAGCGGCAGCAGGGCGTTGCGCAGTATCGACATGACAATCCCCCAACGAAACAGGGGCTGCGCTGCAGCCCCTGAACCTGATGCTTACTTGGTAGCCAGGCGGGTGCGCATGTTGGCGGCGCGGTCGCTGGAGCCCGGGTGCGAGGAGAACATGCTGCTTTCGCCGCCGCCCAGTTTGGCCAGCTTCTCGAACGCGGTGACCAGGCCATCGCGCGGGATGTTGCGCTGGGTCAGCAGGTCGAAGGAGAAGTTGTCGGCGGCGTTTTCCTGGCTTTGCGAGAACTGGGCATTGACCAGTTGCTCACCCAGAGCGCCGAGCTGCGAGGTGGACAGTGCCGCGAGGGTGCCGTTGCCCGAAGCAGCTGCGGCATTGCGCGCGGCGGTGGTGGCGTAAGCGGTCTGCATGGCCTTCTTGCTGTGGCCGAGGGCTACGTGGCCGATCTCGTGGCCGAGTACGCCTTCCACTTCGTTGTCGCTCATCAGGTCCATCAGGCCGCTGTAGACGCGCACGCAGCCGTTGGCCATGGCCCAGGCGTTGACCTCATCGGCCTGATACACCTTGTAGGTGATCGGCGTGCCGTTGATCTGATGGCCGAGGTTGTTGGCGATCTTGTCCAGACGCTTGCTGTACGGACTGTTCGGGCCGGCGATATTGGCTTCGGCATCCATTTCGGCGCAGGCCTGGTCGGACATGCTGCGTACTTCGGCGTCGCTGAGGGTCGCGGCCTGCACGGCCATCAGGCCCGATTGCAGCATGGCGTCGGGAGACATGTTCTGGCAGCCGGTCAGCAATACAGCGCTGGACAGGGCGAAAGCGGAGAGGGTGGTGCGCAGTTGCATGGTTCATCGTCCTTGTTGGAGGTGTTGGCCGCGAGTCCTTTCCGGCTGGTGCAGCTTGGGCACCTGGCCGGTGCTCGCGTTGGGTGCGGCATTATGCCGGATAACGCACAAAAAGAGTGCGAGCCGGTTCGCGCCCTGGCCAATGGCCAGGGCTCACGTTCTCAGCGGCGTACCTGTTTCAGCGTTTCGGCGATCATGAAGGCCAGTTCCAGGGACTGGTCGGCATTCATGCGTGGGTCGCAGTGGGTGTGGTAGCGGTCGGACTGGCCGTCCTCGGTGATCGGGCGCGAGCCGCCGATGCACTCGGTGACGTTCTGCCCGGTCATTTCGATATGGATGCCGCCGGCATAGGTGCCCTCGGCCTGATGCACGGCGAAGAACTGTCGGACTTCGCTGAGAATCTGCGCGAAATCGCGGGTCTTGTAGCCGCTGCTGGCCTTGATGGTGTTGCCGTGCATGGGGTCGGAACTCCACAGCACCTGGCGACCTTCTGCCTTGACCTTGCGCAGCAGACGCGGAAAGTGCGCTTCGACCTTGTCCGCGCCCATGCGCACGATCAGGTTGAGGCGCCCCGGATCGTTGTC
Source organism: Ectopseudomonas composti (assembly GCA_946886245.1). Next base: position 5,861 of record CAMPIF010000257.1, read on the forward strand.
CGGGTTGAGCGTGTCGATCAGGCGGATCAGCTCGTCGGGGTCCATGCTCGGGCCGACCTTGACGCCGATGGGGTTCTCGATGCCGCGCATGAATTCGATGTGCGCGCCGTCCAGCTGGCGGGTGCGGTCGCCGATCCACAGCATGTGCGCGGAGCAGTCGTACCAGCGGCCGGTGAGGCTGTCGCGACGCACGAAGGCTTCTTCGTAGTTCAGCAGCAGCGCCTCGTGGGCGGTAAAGAAGCTGGTCTCGCGCAGTTGCGGTGCGCTGTCCATGCCCACGGCGCGCATGAAGGCCAGGGTTTCGTCGATGCGGCCGGCGAGCTGCTGGTACTTCTCGGCCAGCGCCGAGTTGGCGATGAAGTCGAGGTTCCACTGGTGCACCTGGTGCAGGTCGGCGAAGCCACCCTGGGCGAAGGCACGCAGCAGGTTGAGGCTGGCGGTGGCCTGGTGGTAGGCCTGCAGCAGACGCTCCGGGTCGGGTACGCGGCTGGTGGCGTCGAAACCGATGCCGTTGACAATGTCGCCCCGATAGGCGGGCAGGGTGACGCCATCGATGGTTTCACTG
>CAMPIF010000258.1 GCA_946886245.1 Ectopseudomonas composti
TCGCCGCGCTGGTCGACGCCGCCGGCGAGCGCGGCTGGCGGATGACGCCGACGAGGGCGCCCCGTATACTCGCCAACTGGATAAATAGACAGTTGCCGATATGACCCTGATTCTAGGCATCGACCCGGGTTCGCGTATTACCGGATATGGCGTGGTGCGCGATACCGGACGCGGTTGCGAGTACGTGGCGTCGGGCTGCATTCGCACGGGTAACGGGCCGTTGGCCGAGCGTCTGCAGATCGTCTTTCGCGGCGTCAGCGAGGTGATTCGCACCCATGGCCCGGTGACCATGGGCATCGAGCAGGTGTTCATGGCGCGCAATGCCGACTCGGCGCTCAAGCTGGGGCAGGCGCGTGGCGCCGCTATCGTCGCGGCGGTGGAGGCAGGGCTGGAGGTCAGCGAGTACACCGCGACCCAGGTCAAGCAGGCTGTGGTCGGTACCGGGGCGGCGGACAAGCAGCAGGTGCAGATGATGGTCATGCATCTGCTCAAGCTGGTGCAGAAGCCGCAGATCGACGCCTCCGACGCATTGGGCATCGCCCTGTGCCATGCCCATCACCGACAGAGTCTCATTCCCCATGGGCTCGCCGGCGCCAAGCGGCGTGGCGGCCGTCTTCGTTTGTAATCGGATTAAAGGAAAGCAGTGGTGATCGGACGTTTGCGCGGCACCCTGGCGGAGAAGCAGCCGCCGCATTTGCTTCTGGATGTGAATGGCGTCGGTTATGAGCTGGAAGTGCCGATGACGACCCTTTATCGTCTGCCTGCGGTGGGCGAGCCGGTCACCCTGCATGCTCACCTGGTGGTGCGTGAAGATGCTCACCTGCTGTATGGCTTCTTCGAAAAGCGTGAGCGTGAGCTGTTTCGCGAGCTGATTCGCCTCAATGGCGTCGGTCCCAAGCTGGCGCTGGCGCTGATGTCGGGCCTTGAGGTCGACGAGCTGGTGCGCTGCGTGCAGTCTCAGGACACAGCGGCCCTGGTCAAGGTCCCGGGTGTCGGCAAGAAAACCGCCGAGCGTCTGCTGGTCGAGCTCAAGGATCGCTTCAAGGCCTGGGAGTCGATACCGTCCATTGCGCCGTTGGTGGTTGAACCTCAACTGGCTCAGGCAGTCTCAAGCGCGGAGAATGACGCCGTCAGTGCCCTGATATCCCTTGGCTACAAGCCGCAGGAGGCCAGTCGAGCAGTTGCCGTGGTCAAGGAGGACGGTCTGAGCAGTGAAGATTTGATCCGACGCGCGCTGCGCGGCATGGCGTAGGGTGGATGACGCCTTTTTCATCCACCGGTTTTCTGGTGGAAAACGTTGCGCGGTTTTCCCCTGCATCGCAATTCAACGGACTCTTAGTGGAACCCCTCGATGATCGAAGCCGATCGCCTGATTACCTCCAGCCCGCGTGAGCGTGAAGAGCAGCAGGACCGAGCCATTCGTCCGCTGCGCCTGGCCGACTACATCGGTCAGCCAGTGGTGCGTGAGCAGATGGCGCTGTTCATCCAGGCTGCACGGGGCAGGGCGGAAGCGCTCGACCATACGCTGATCTTCGGCCCGCCAGGCCTGGGCAAGACCACCCTGGCCAATATCATCGCCCAGGAAATGGGCAGCTCGATCAAGAGTACCTCCGGCCCGGTGCTCGAGCGCCCGGGTGATCTGGCGGCGCTGCTGACCAATCTGGAAAGCGGCGATGTGCTGTTCATCGATGAAATCCATCGACTTTCGCCAGTGGTCGAGGAAGTGCTGTATCCGGCCATGGAAGACTTCCAGCTCGACATCATGATCGGCGAAGGCCCGGCCGCGCGTTCGATCAAGCTGGATCTGCCGCCGTTCACCCTGGTTGGTGCCACCACCCGTGCCGGCATGCTGACCAACCCGCTGCGCGACCGCTTCGGCATCGTCCAGCGCCTGGAGTTCTACGGCATCGACGACCTGGCCACCATCGTCTCGCGCTCGGCCGGCATTCTCGGCCTGCCCATCGAGGCCAAGGGCGCCTTCGAGATTGCCCGTCGTGCCCGTGGTACGCCGCGTATCGCCAACCGTCTGTTGCGCCGTGTGCGCGATTTTGCCGAGGTGCGCGGTAACGGACAGATCTCCCAGGCCACTGCCGATCAGGCACTGAACCTGCTGGATGTCGACGAGCGTGGCTTCGACCACTCCGATCGACGCCTGCTGCTGGCCATGATCGAGAAGTTCGATGGCGGTCCGGTAGGGCTCGATAGCCTGGCAGCAGCCATCGGCGAGGAGCGTCATACCATCGAGGACGTGCTCGAGCCCTATCTGATTCAGCAGGGCTACATGATGCGCACCCCGCGCGGGCGTGTGGTCACCCGTCACGCCTACCTGCACTTCGGGCTGAACATTCCCAAACGCGCTGGCGAGCAGGCCGGTGGCGATCTTTTCTCGGCAGGTGACGAATGACGAAAAAATTGTTGCCAGGCCGGATTGGCAAGCAGCAAGCCGGGGACTAGAGTATGCGCGCGCCAAACGAAGTGCAGCCGTTCAGCCACCGTTGCCGGGTCTACTACGAGGACACCGACGCGGGCGGCATCGTCTACTACGTCAACTACCTCAAATTCATGGAGCGGGCTCGCACCGAGCGTCTGCGTAAGCTGGGTTATGCCCAGTCGACGCTTGCGGGTGAGGGCCTGTTGTTCGTCGTGCATTCTGCCGAGGCGCGTTATCACGCGCCGGCGCGCCTGGATGACGAACTGTTGATCAGCGCCGATGTGATCGAATTGAACCGTGCCAGCCTGCGTTTTCGTCAACAGGTCAGGCGGGCTGCGGATGATGTGCTGCTCTGCGAGGGGCAGTTTCTGGTGGCCTGTGTGCGCGCCGACAACTTGAAACCCCGGGCCATTCCCGAGACCCTGCGACACGCGTTCGCCGGGACGCAGGCGCCGGGCTTAATTGCAGCAGGAGAGTAAGCGTGGAAGCTAACGCCGTTGACCATATGTCGATGTGGAGTCTGATCAGTAACGCCAGCTTCGTGGTTCAGCTGGTGATGCTGACCCTGGTGGCCGCTTCGGTCATTTCCTGGGTGATGATCTTCCAGCGCAGTAATTCGATTCGCGCCGCCAAGCGTGCCCTGGACAACTTCGAGGATCGCTTCTGGTCCGGTATCGATCTGTCCAAACTGTATCGCCAGGCGGGTAGCAACCCCGATCCGGATTCCGGTCTGGAGCAGATCTTTCGTGCCGGCTTCAAGGAATTCTCCCGCCTGCGTCAGCAGCAGGGCGTTGACCCGGACGCGGTGATGGATGGCGTATCCCGTGCCATGCGCGTGGCCATCTCCCGCGAGGAAGAGAAGCTGGAAACCGCGCTGCCATTTCTCGCCACCGTTGGTTCGACCAGTCCGTACATCGGCCTGTTCGGTACCGTATGGGGCATCATGAACTCCTTCCGCGGCCTGGCTCAGGTGCAGCAAGCCACGCTTGCAACCGTGGCGCCGGGTATCGCCGAGGCGCTGATCGCTACCGCCATCGGCCTGTTCGCGGCGATTCCGGCGGTTATCGCCTACAACCGCTTCTCTGCCCGCAGCGAGATGCTGATCGGTCGTTACTACACCTTCGCCGACGAGTTCCAGGCCATCCTGCACCGCAAAGTGCACACCTCGGAAGACTAAGGCGAGCGAAGAGGACAGGTTCTAACCATGGCGAGAATTCGCAACAGACGCAAACCGGTCGCCGAGATGAACGTGGTGCCCTACATCGACGTGATGTTGGTACTGCTGGTCATCTTCATGGTCACCGCGCCGATGCTCAATCAGGGCGTCAAGGTCGATCTGCCCAAGGTCAGCAGCGAAGCGCTGCCGCAGGACAACGACGCCCAGGTGTTGACCATCTCCATCAAGGCCGACAAGACCTACTACTGGAACATGGGCAGCGAGGTCGACGTGGATACCGAGCAGGAGCGCGCCTCGACCCTAGAGCAGATGACTCAGGCAGTCTCGGCGATCATTGCCGAGAACCGTCGCCAGGGTAAGCAGGTGCAGGTGTTCGTGCGCGGTGATCGCACGGTCGATTACGGCACCGTGATGTCGGCCATGGGTGGTCTGCAGCAGGCCGACGTGGGCAACGTCGGACTGATTACCGAGGCTCCCTGATGCAGCAAGCCGAGCGTTCGCAGTCGGAAAGCTACTTCTGGCCCGTGGTTTGGGCGGTGGGTCTGCATGTCCTGATGTTCGCCATGCTGTTCGTCAGCTTCGCCTTCACACCCGAACTGCCGCCGGCGCGCCCGGTGGTGCAGGCTACGCTGTACAAGCTGCAATCACAGAGCCAGGCCACCACGCAGACCACGCAAAAGGTTGCGGGTGAGGCGCAGAAAACCTCGGCGCCGCAATTCGAGACCGAACGCCTGGAGCAGAAGAAAGCTGAAGAGCAGAAGGTAGCCGCAGCCAAGAAAGCCGAGGAACAAAAGCAGGCTGAAGAGGCTCGAAAGGCCGAGGCGGCGAAGAAAGCCGAGGCCGAGAAGGCCGCCGAACAGAAACGTCAGGCGGATATCGCCAAGAAGCGCGCCGAGGACGAAGCGAAGAAGAAAGCCGCTGAAGAGGCCAAGAAAAAGGCCGCTGCAGAAGAGGCGAAGAAAAAAGCGGCAGCCGCCGAGGCCGCGAAGAAGAAAGCCGCCGAGGATGCCAAGCGCAAGGCCGAAGATGCAAGGCGCAAGGCTGCCGAGGATCAGAAGGCCGCGGCACTGGCCGAGCTGCTGTCGGACAACGTGCAGAACCAGCAGGCGCTGGCCGAGACACATGGTGATGAGGTCGCCGGCAACCTTGACGACCTGATCATCAAGCTGATCACCGAGAACTGGCAGCGACCGATGTCGGCACGCCGAGGCATGAGCGTCGAGCTGCTGATTCAGATGCTGCCTGACGGCACCGTGACCAACGCCAGCGTGTCGCGCTCCAGCGGCGATGCGCCATTCGACAACTCGGCCGTTGCAGCTGTACGTAACGTCGGGCGTATTCCCGAGATGCAACAATTGGATCGCGCTACCTTCGACCGTATGTACAGGCAGCGTCGCGTCATTTTCAAACCGGAGGATTGAGCTCTGTGAATACCCTGATTCGTACCGCCCTGCTGGGGCTGGTCATGCTGGTCGGTAGCGTCCAGGCGGCCGACCCGCTGGTGATTTCCCAAGGCGCTGACCGTGCCACGCCCATCGCCGTCGTGCCCTTTGGCTGGCAGGGCGGTTCGGTGCTGCCTGAAGACATGTCGCAGATCATCGGCAACGATCTGCGCAACTCCGGCTACTTCGAGCCGATCCCGCGGCAAAACATGATCAGCCTGCCGACCCAGGCCAGCGAAGTCATCTACCGTGACTGGAAAGCGCTCGGTGCCCAGTACGTGCTGGTGGGCAACATCGTGCCCAACGGCGGTCGTCTGCAGGTGCAGTACGCACTGTTCAACGTCAACACCGAGCAGCAGGTCATGACCGGCAATGTCGGCGGTGGCACCGATCAGCTGCGTGACATGGCTCACCATATCGCCGACCAGTCGTTCGAGAAGCTCACCGGCGTCAAGGGGGCATTCTCCACGCGCCTGCTCTATGTCACTGCCGAGCGCATGGGGACCAACAATACCCGTTACACCCTGCAGCGTTCCGACTACGACGGTGCCCGTGCGGTGACCCTGCTGCAATCGCGCGAGCCGATCTTGTCGCCGTCGTTCGCGCCGGATGGCCGTCGCATCACCTACGTGTCGTTCGAGCAACGTCGCCCACGCATCTTCGTGCAGCACATCGATACCGGTCGCCGCGAGCAGATCACCAACTTCGAAGGCCTCAACGGCGCTCCGGCCTGGTCGCCGGATGGCAACCGCCTGGCCTTCGTGCTGTCCAAGGACGGCAATCCGGAAATCTATGTGATGGATATGGGCAGCCGGCAGATGCGCCGCGTCACCAACCATTACGCGATCGATACCGAACCCTTCTGGGGCAAGGATGGTCAGACCCTTTACTTCACCTCGGATCGTGCGGGTAAGCCGCAGATCTACAAGACCAACATCAATAGCGGGGCAGTGGAGCGAGTGACCTTCGTCGGTAACTACAACGCCAACCCGAAATTGTCGGCGGATGAAAAGACCCTGGTGATGATCCATCGTCAGGATGGTTTTACCGTGTTCAAGGTGGCTGCGCAGGACCTGGAAACCAACCGTTTGCGTATTCTTTCAGACACAAGTTTGGATGAGTCGCCCACTGTTGCGCCCAATGGCGCCATGCTAATCTACGCCACCCGCCAGCAGGGCCGGGGAGTCTTGATGTTAGCGTCCACCAATGGACGTGTGAGGCTCCCTCTTCCTACCGCTCAAGGCGAAGTTCGAGAGCCTTCTTGGTCCCCTTACCTGAACTGATGCGGCGTTACACCTATATTG
>CAMPIF010000259.1 GCA_946886245.1 Ectopseudomonas composti
GGGTGAGATCGAAAAAGCCAAAACCATCCAGGCCGGCGCGGCGCAGTTCGGCATGCACAACCAGGTTCGGCGGTGTGGCGACCAGCGTCAGCATGCCGCTGATCAGCCCGGCGAAAGCCAATGGCATCATCAGTCGCGCCGGGGCGATGCGCAGGCGCGCAGCCACGCCGAGCACCACGGGGATGAAGATCGCCACCACGCCAGTGGAACTCATCACCGAGCCCAGACCGGCCACCGCCAGCATCAGCAGAATCAGCAGGCGCGTTTCGCTGCTACCGGCCCTGGCCACCAGCCAGTCGCCCAGGCGGTAGGCGATGCCGGTGCGCACCAGGCCGTCGCCGATGACGAACAGCGCGGCAATGAGGATGACGTTGGCGTCGCTGAAGCCGGCCAGGGTCTGTTGCAGGTCCAGTACGCCGGTCAGCGGCAGGGCGACCAGCACCAGCAAGGCGACCACGTCCATGCGTGGCTTGCCGATGATGAACAGAGTGACGGCGCCGGCCAGCAGGCCAAGCACCCAGAGCAGGTCCGGATTCATCGCGATTCCCAGAAGGTATGGGAAGAATTGTCTCAGGGGTAACCGAGCGTGGTCTTGATCTGCAGCAGGTGGGCGGCGATCCAGCGTTTGTCGATCGGCCCCCAGTCGCGAATCTGGTAGTGGCCGGCGTTGTTGCGCTCGCCCTCGTTCTGCTCGAACTGGCAGTCGATATCCAGTTCGGCCAGTGCGCCAAGGGTGTCCTGCGCTGTGTGTCTGGGCTTGGAGGTTGAGTCTTTCTGCGCCGGCACGCTGACGGCCTGGCCGCTGTCGATCAGCCAGGCCACGTAGAGGCGGCGGTAGAAGCTGGTGCGGGTCTTGCTCGTCTGCATGCTGACTCCCTGTTAGGTTCCCAGCGCCGCACCGGGATCAGGCGGCGAACATCAGCATATAGGTGGCGGCACCGGCCAGGTAGCCGATGAAGGCCAGGCCGCTGATCTTCTTCAGGTACCAGATGAAGTTGATTTTCTCCATGCCCATGGCGGCCACGCCAGCGGCCGAGCCGATGATCAGGCAGCTGCCGCCGGTACCGGCGCAATACGCCAGCAGTTCCCAAAACGTACCGTCGACCACGAAACTGCGCAGCCATGGCAGCTCGTGCGCCGCCGCCGCCGCCAGATTTTCCGGGCTGAGCAGCGGATACATCTTCATGGCCCCGGCGACCATCGGCACGTTGTCCACCACGGCCGAGAGCATGCCGATGGAGATGGCGATGCTGTAGATATTACCCAGGCTGTCCTTGAGCAGCGTCGCGACCTGGATCAGGTGACCGGCGCTGGACAGCGCGGAAACCGCCAGCAGGATGCCGAGGAAGAACAGCACGCTGGTGATGTCGATGCGGCGCAATACGCCGACCACCGACAGCGGGTCCTTCTCTTCGCTGTTCTTGCTGCGGTGGATGATCTCGGTGGTGATCCACAGCAGGCTCAGGCCGAAGAGGATGCCCATGTACGGCGGCAGGTGGGTAACGGTCTTGAAGATCGGCACGAAGATCAGAGCACCCAGGCCGAGGCCGAATACCAGGTTGCGTTCGAAGGGGGTGGTCGGGTCGCGGCGGCTTTCGGCGCTTTCCTTGATGCGCGGTTCGGCCACTTCACCCTTGAGGCGAAAGCTCATGATCAGCAGCGGCACCAGCAGGCAGATCAGGCTGGGCAGGAACAGCTTGGTGATGATGCCGGTGGCGGTGACCTGATTGCCTATCCACAGCATGGTGGTGGTCACGTCGCCAATCGGCGACCAGGCGCCGCCGGCGTTGGCGGCGATGACCACGATACCGGCATAGAACCAGCGCTCGTGGCGGTCGGCGATCAGCTTGCGCAGCAGCGAGATCATCACGATGGTCGTGGCCAGGTTGTCCAGCGCAGCGGACAGGAAGAAGGTGATCAGCCCGATCAACCACAGCAGGTGCACGCGCTTGTGGGTACGGATGCGGTCGGTGATGACCTTGAAGCCCTCGTGGGCATCGATCAGTTCGACGATGGTCATCGCGCCCATGAGGAAGAACAGAATCTCGGAAATCTCGCCGAGGTGGTGGCGCAGTTCCTCGACCACGTGATGGGTGTTGGTGCTGGCGCCGGCCGTACCGGTGCCGAGCAATGGCAGGATGCTGTCGGCGCCGAGCACCAGCAGGGTCCAGGCGATCACGGCGGTGAGCAGGGCGGACGCTGCCTTGTCGATCTTTAACGGGTGCTCGAGTGCAATGCACAGGTAGCCGAGGACGAAGACGAGTGCCATCAACGCATACATGTTCGGAGTTCCGCTCTGATTCTTATGGGTTCGGACGTGCCGGAGGGCTGCTGCCAGGCGGGTGAAGATGCCTGAAACAATGGGAACAAGGCAACGTTTTTATAGCGAAAAGAGCACAGAGCTGAGCGCTTGGCGACCTAATGAGGAGTTCGGGCCGGGGGACTGGCCGGCCCGAACGGGCGTGAAATCACACGGCAGTCTGCGGCTTGGGTGGCAGCAGGTAGGCGAGGGCGATTGCCAGCACCGGCATGATCAGGTTGAAGAAGCAGTACGGCAGGTAGCTCAGCGTTGCTACGCCGAGCGTCGCGGCCATGTAGGCGCCACAGGTGTTCCATGGCACCAGCACCGAGGTCAGGGTGCCGCCGTCTTCCAGGGCGCGCGACAGGCTGGTCGGCGCCAGGCCGCGTTTCTCGTATTCGGCGCGGTACATGCGCCCTGGCAGCACCAGGGCGATGTACTGGTCGGCGGTGATGATGTTGGTGCCGATGGTGGTGGTGATGGTGCTGGCGACCAGGCCGCTGTCGCTGCGGACCAGGCGCAGGGCGCTCTGCAGCAGGCGTTGCAGCAGGCCGAGGCGCTCCAGCACGCCGCCGAAGCACATGGCGCAGATGATCAGCCATACCGTGGTGAGCATGCTGGCCATGCCGCCCTTGGACAGCAGGCCATCGAGTTCGGCGTTGCCGCTGGCCGACTCATAGCCGGCGAACAACGCGCTCCATACCGTTTTCAGCGGCGCCAGAGCGCCGGCTTGTAGGTCCGCCAGGCGCGCCATCACCTCCGGCTGGAACAGCACGGCGAACACCGCACCGAGCAGGGCGGCCAGAAACACCGCCGGGAAGGCGGCCCACTGGCGCACCGCGAGCAGCAGCAGGAAGGCCACCGGCAGCAGCAGGTGCCAGCCCAGGTTGAACTGTGCCTCCAGGGCGGTCAGCACCTCGACGATGCGCCCAGTGTCATGCTCGGCGCTGGCCTGCTGGCCGAGGGTGAAGAAGATCACCAGCGCGATCAGCAGTGCCGGCACGGTGGTGCGCAGCATGTTGCGGATATGCGCGAACAGATCGGCACCGGCAGCGGCGGGTGCCAGGTTGGTGGTGTCCGACAGTGGTGACAGCTTGTCGCCGAAGTAGGCGCCGGAAATGATCGCTCCGGCGGTGATCGCCGGGTCCAGCCCCAGGCCGGCTGCCACGCCCATCAGGCCGATGCCGAGGGTGCCGGCCACCGTCCACGAGCTGCCGATCGACAGTGCGGTGAGCGCGCAGATCAGGCAACTGGTGAGGTAGAAGTACTCGGCGCTGATCAGCTTCAGACCCAGCCAGATCATGGTCGGCACCGTGCCGGCGAGAATCCAGGTGCCGATCAGCGCGCCCACCGCCAGCAGAATCAGGTTGGCCTTCATCGCCATATGGATGCCGGCGAGTATGCCTTCCTCGATATCGGCCCAGCGCAGGCCATTCTTCAGGCCGACCAGGCCGGCGACGAAGGCGGCGCTCATCAGCGCGATCTGGTTCGGGCCACTGGAGGAGCTGTCGCCGAACAGGTAAACGGAGAGGCTGAGCAGCACGACGAGTACGCCAATTGGCAGCAGCGCGTCGAGCAGGGAGGGGGTGCGAGCAGTCATGGGTGTTCCGGGGGATCGATCGAACAAGGGGTAGAGGCCTGGGAGGCGCTCTCCAGAAAAGGTCGAGTGTGTGATTGGATGGGCTTTGCAAGGTGGGCTGTGTGGCTCAGCCGAAGTACCGATGGTGGGCTCAAGCCCACCCTACGAGCTGGGCTCAAGCCCCTCCTAAAAAAAGAAACCCGCGCCGGTCATGGCGCGGGTCTTTCGGTAGTGCGCAGTGATCAGAGTGCGGCGATCTTGCCGCGCTGCTCGACCATCTTGGCCAGGGCCTGTTCAGCCTCGGCCAGTTTGATGCGTTCCTTCTCCAGTACTTCAGCCGGGGCCTTGGCGACGAAGCCCTGGTTGCTCAGCTTGCCGCCGACGCGCTGTACTTCGCCTTCCAGGCGACCGATTTCCTTGTCCAGGCGCGCCAGTTCGGCGTCCTTGTCGATCAGCCCGGCCATTGGTACCAGCACTTCCATTTCGCCGACCAGGGTGGTGGCGGACATCGGCGCTTCCTCGCCTGCGGCCAGTACCCGTACCGATTCGAGCTTGGCCAGCTTGTTCAGCAGCGGCTCGTTGTCGGCCAGGCGACGCAAATCCTCGGCATTGGCGTTGGCCACGATGATGTCGATACGCTTGGCCATGGAGATTTTCATCTCGCCGCGGATCTGCCGCAGGCCCAGCATCAATTGCTTGACCCATTCGATATCGCCTTCAGCCGCGGCATCGATGCGGCTCTCGTTGGCCACCGGCCAGGCCTGCAACATGATGGTGTCGCCCTGCTTTTCACCTTGAGGGACGCCAGCCTGAGCCTTGATCCGCTGCCAGATTTCTTCGGTGATGAACGGCATGAACGGGTGGGCCAGACGCAGCGCCACTTCCAGTACGCGCACCAGGGTGCGGCGGGTGCCGCGCTGACGTTCGATCGGCGCGTTCTCGTCCCACAGTACCGGCTTGACCAGCTCCAGGTACCAGGCGCAGTACTCGTCCCAGATAAATTCGTAGAGCGCTTGCGCGGCCAGGTCGAAACGGAAGGCGTCGAGCTGACGGGTCACTTCGGCTTCGGCGCGTTGCAGCGCCGAGATGATCCAGCGGTCCACCGAGGACAGCTCTACGGGCTCGCCATTGACGCCGGTGTCCTGGCCATCGGTGTTCTCGATGACGAAGTTGGCGGCGTTCCAGATCTTGTTGCAGAAGTTGCGGTAACCCTCGACCCGGCCCATGTCGAACTTGATATCGCGACCGGTGGAGGCCAGCGCCAGGTTGGTGAAACGCAGGGCGTCGGTGCCGTAGGCGGCGATGCCGTCGGGGAACTCGGCGCGGGTCTGCTTGGCGATCTTTTCCGCCAGCTTGGGCTGCATCATGCCGCTGGTGCGTTTTTCCAGCAGGGCATCGAGGCTGATGCCGTCGACGATATCCAGCGGATCGAGCACGTTGCCCTTGGACTTGGACATCTTCTGGCCCTGGCCGTCGCGCACCAGGCCATGCACATAGACGGTCTTGAACGGGACTTGCGGCGTGCCGTCGTCGTTCTTCACCAGGTGCATGGTCAGCATGATCATCCGCGCGACCCAGAAGAAGATGATGTCGAAGCCGGTGACCAGCACGTCGGTGGGGTGGAAGGTCTTGAGGTATTCGGTTTGCTGCGGCCAGCCGAGGGTGGAGAAGGTCCACAGGCCCGAACTGAACCAGGTATCCAGCACGTCCTCGTCCTGGCGCAGGTTGGCGTCACCGAGGTTGTGCTTGGCGCGCACTTCGGCCTCGTCGCGGCCGACATAGACGTTGCCGGCATCGTCGTACCAGGCCGGGATGCGGTGGCCCCACCACAGCTGGCGGCTGATGCACCAGTCCTGGATATCGCGCATCCAGCTGAAGTACATGTTCTCGTATTGCTTGGGCACGAACTGGATCGCGCCGTCTTCCACGGCCTTGATCGCAGGTTCCGCCAGCGGCTTGGTGGAGACGTACCACTGGTCGGTCAGCCACGGCTCGATCACGGTGCCGGAACGGTCGCCTTTCGGCACTTTCAGGGCGTGGTCTTCGATCTTTTCCAGCAGGCCGGCGGATTCGAAGGCAGCGACGATGTGCTTGCGCGCGACGAAGCGGTCGAGACCGGCGTATTCGGCTGGCAGGCTGCCGTCGATCTCGGCATTGACGCTACCATCGATATTGAACACCTGGGCCTGAGCCAGCACGGCGGCGTTCTTGTCGAAGATGTTGATCAGCGGCAGGTTGTGGCGCTTGCCCACTTCGTAGTCATTGAAGTCGTGCGCCGGGGTGATTTTCACGCAGCCGGTGCCGAACTCGGGGTCGCAGTAGTCATCGGCGATGATCGGGATGCGGCGGCCCAGCAGCGGCAGTTCGACGAAGCTGCCGATCAGCGCCTTGTAGCGCTCGTCTTGCGGGTGCACGGCCACGGCGCTGTCGCCGAGCATGGTTTCCGGGCGGGTGGTGGCGACGATCAGGTAGT
>CAMPIF010000260.1 GCA_946886245.1 Ectopseudomonas composti
CGCGCCTGGTAGGCCACCGCCAAGCCGAGCGCGCAGAGCAGAATCGGCAGCGCCTTGACCAGCAGTTCGGACACGCCGTACCAGTCGCTGACCGGGGCGATCAGCAGGGTGTGCAAGGTTTGCAGCGGATCATGGCCGAGCAGGGTGAAAAGCAGTACGCCGCTTACCAATGTGAGGACTGCGGCCAGCAGCGGCGACAGCCAGAGCATGGGGCGCGATTGCTGGCCGCGCGGTTCCAGGGATAACAGCATGACGGGCTCCGTCAGCAGGCCGCAGCAGCGGCGGGTTGATCGAACTCACCGGCCATCCAGCGGCCGACTTCCACGGTATTGACCTGCGCGGTGTCGACCAGCGGCGACAACCGCCCGCTGCACAGCGCGCCAATGCGGTCGCTGATCTGGAACAGCTCGTCGAGGTCTTCGGAGATCACCAGGATCGCCGCGCCGGCATCGCGCAGGGCGATCAGCGCGCGGTGGATGGCGGCAGCGGCGCCGACGTCCACGCCCCAGGTCGGGTGCGCCGCCACCAGCAGTTTGGGCTGTTGCAGGATTTCCCGGCCGAGGATGAATTTCTGCAGGTTGCCGCCGGACAGGCTGCGCGCCGGCGTATCGGCATTCGGCGTCTTCACCGCGAAGCGGCGGATGATCTCCTCGGCCAGCGCACGCACCTTGCCACGCTGCACCAGGCCGCCCTTGACCAGGCCCTGGCCGAAGGCGGTGAGCAGAGCGTTGTCCACCAGGCTCATTTCCGGTACGGCGCCATGGCCGAGGCGTTCGGCCGGCACGAACGCCAGCCCCAGCTGGCGCCGTGCATCGGGATGCAGGTTGGCCACCGGCGCCGCATCGATGCTCACTCGCTCACGTTCGCCACGCGGTAGGCGGGTTTCGCCGCTGAGCAGGGCGAGCAGCTCGTCCTGGCCATTGCCGGCCACCCCGGCGATGCCGACGATCTCGCCGCTGCACACCTCCAGTCGAATGCGCTCGAGCGAGCAGCCGAACGGGTCGGGGTTGTGCCAGCTGAGGTCATCGACGCGCAGCCGTGGCAGGCCGCCGCTGACTTTCGGGTAGCTGCTTTCCAGCCCCTCGGCGTTGCCGACCATCAGTCGCGCCAGCTGCAGATCGCTGCACTCGGCCGGCACGCAATGACCGGACACCCGGCCGCCGCGCAGCACCGTGGCGCTCTGGCACAGGGCACGCACCTCGCCGAGCTTGTGGCTGATAAAGAGGATGCTGCAGCCCTCGGTTGCCAGGCGGCGCAGGGTGACGAACAGCTCGTCGGCCTCCTGCGGGGTGAGCACCGAGGTCGGCTCATCGAGGATCAAGAGTTTGATGTCCTGCATCAGGCAGCGGACGATTTCCACCCGCTGGCGCTCGCCGATGGACAGGCTGTGTACCAGGCGCGTCGGCTCCAGCGCCATGCCGTAGCGCTGCGACACCTCGCGGATCTTCGCCTCCAGTTGCTTCGGCGTGCCGGCGTCGGCGCCCATGGCCAGGGCGATGTTCTCGGCGACGGTCAGGGTCTCGAACAGCGAGAAATGCTGGAACACCATGCCGATGCCCAGGCGCCGTGCCATGGCCGGGTCGCGCATCTTCAAGGCCTGGCCTTGCCAGCGAATCTCGCCGCTGCTGGGCTGGGTGACGCCGTAGATGATCTTCATCAGGGTGCTCTTGCCGGCACCGTTCTCGCCGAGCAGGGCACGGATCTCGCCGGGGGCGATGGCCAGGTCGATACGATCGTTGGCCAGGCAGCCGGGGTATTGCTTGCTGATGGCGCTCAGCTGCAGGCGTGGGGCATCGGGTGAGGCAGACATGGAAGGCGCTCATGGCAATGACTGAGCGGGGCTAAAGCAAAAACCTGGCCAGGAGGTCAGAAAAGCTGGCGGCGGGCGTTTGCGTCTGCCGCCAGTCCTGGTTCATGCGCAGGATTGGTGCGACCCAACCCGTAGGGTGCGCCGTGCGCACCGCATTCGAGCGCACCGAGGTTGGCGACGATGCAACCCGGGAAAAGAGGCGCCATGTCTGAAGTGCCCGCTCGTTGGATACCCGGACGCGCTGGGGTTCTCAGACGAAGAATGCGCCCAGCAGGAACAGCCATAGCAAGGCGCCGGGGGCCATGCACAGCAGGTTGAGACCGCTGATAGAGGCGTTGCTCTGTCCATCGTCATCGCCGCTCGCCTGGTTGGCCTGTTGCTGGATCAGCGCCAGGGGCACGGCTGGCGCCATGATGATGGCGAACAGCATCAGCCATTCAAGACCGCCGCCTGGGCCATCGATCCGCGACAGGCGGTTGGTGACGATGGTTAGCAGCACGTAGGCCCAGGCAGTGCCCGAGTAACGCCAAGCCGCCCGACCCAGGCTCTGCTTGTGTTCGCTGATCAGCCTGCATAACGAATGGGTAAAAAATACCTGAAAGATCGAGCGCGCCGCTGGCCAGATCTTTTTCGGCAGCATTGCGCTGCGCTGGTTGTCCCACTGTTTGTAGAACCAATAGAAGGAGTACAGGCTGAAGGTGGTGAAGTACAGCAGGTAGAACTTCTTCAGTGAGGTGACGAAGAACGCGCTGCGGGCCTGAGATTGTGCGTCGAGCAGCTCGGCTTTGGGGGGCTGATACAGGTTGTCCATTGACCTAGTCCCGGATAGCGGTTGTGGGAGGCTCGCATCCTGCGAGTGTTCAGAGTGCGGCAGAGTATACGAATGTCAGGATGTTTTCGCTGTGCGTTGTGGCGCGAAATGGCGTGCTCACTCAGGCGAATCGCTCCCACGGCGAGCGTGAGAGCAATCGTGTTCGGCCCCCAGGTGGCAGGCCGATATCCAGCGCTGACGCTCACCAGGGCAGCGCATTGCCTTGATAGTCCAGATAGCTCAGGCCGGCTTCACCGACGGCGGCGCTGACCTGTTGGACCATGCCCTTGCAGCTGCTGTCGGTATCCAGCGGGGCGTCGGCGCCGCCCATATCGGTGCGTACCCAGCCCGGGTGCATCAGCAGCACGCCGAGGTGCGGATT
Source organism: Ectopseudomonas composti (assembly GCA_946886245.1). The sequence continues at coordinate 3,004 of CAMPIF010000260.1, forward strand.
GTCCTGAGTGCGCACGAAGCCCTGCACGAGGTGGTTGAGCGCGGCCTTGCTGGCGCCATATAGCGGCATGCCCAGGCCGGCACCCGCCTCGATGCTGCCGAGGATCGAGCTCATGAACACGATCAGCCCATGCTCGGCGGCCAGGTTCGGCAGCAGGCGCTCGGCCACGCGTAGCGGGGCGACGGCGTTGGTCAGGAACAGCTGACCCATTTCCTCGGCGCTGGCCTGTGCGGTGCTGTGGTGCGCGGGGCCGGCGACCCCGGCGTTGACGAAGATGACGTCGAACTGCTGGTCGCTCAGGCGCTTGGCCAACTGCTCGAGACTGTTCGGATCGGTCATTTCCAGTTGCTCCACGCGTACCCCGGGCAGCGCCTGCAGCGGTGCCTGCTGCGTGGCGCTACGCACGGTGGCGGTGACGCTCCAGCCCTGGGCGGCGAATTCACCGGCCAGACCAAGGCCGAGGCCACGTGAGGCTCCAATGATCAGAATGGATCGGGGCGCAGTCATGTCAGGCTCCATGGCGGCTAAGAAAGGCGGTCCAGCATAGCGCACTTATTCCGTCAGCCAGGCGCCCTGGCTGCGGCCGTGACCGGTTTGCCGGTCGTACTGTCGCTCCTGCTCTACATGGCGTTGCAGGATGGCGTTGGCGCGCTGGTTGGCCTGCTGTTGCAGCTCCGCGCAACTGGGGTACTCGGGCGCCTGCAGCAGGGCGGCGTCGATCTCGGCGGCGGCAGCCTGGCCGATGCGGTAATGGCCCAGCTCATGTTCGCGCAGTGCACCGAGGTACTGCTCGAAACGCTGGCGCTGCTGGGCGTCGCCGCCGCCGAGGCGGGGCAGGGTGATGGTGGCGTTCAACCGGGTACGGGTGAGGTCGATCTGGCAGCGGCCGTCACGTTGCTCGCGCCACCAGAAATTCCACTGCACCCGCCAGCGCGTGTAGGCGTGGTAGATCTGGCCGTTCTGGCGAATCGGCGAGGCCTGGTTGAGGGCGCGGCTGAGGGATTGGCCAGAGGCCACCTGCAGGTCGTAATACTGCTCCTGCAGATGCTCCTGCACTTCGGCCGGGGCCGGTAGGGCCAGGCACAGCAACAGAGGCAGAAGGGTAATGATCGTCCGCTTCATGGTGCTCTCAGAGTCTCGCGGCCCCGGCTGATGTCGCCAAGAAGGCGCTCCAGCGCAGCGCGCTCGGCCGGCACGACGGCCAGTTGCAGGCGCGCGCCAGTGGCGTCGTAGTCCTCGCTTTCGATCAGGCTGTCGAACTCGTTCAGGCGCGCCTTGAACAGCGGCAGTTCGGCGAACTGCAAATGACAGGTGAAGGATTGGCGCAGTACCAGTTCGCGCCGCTCGCCGGCCTGCAGGCATTTGGCCGCGCTGCCACCATAGGCCCGAGCCAGGCCGCCGGTACCGAGCTGGATGCCGCCGTACCAGCGGATCACCAGCACCGCCACCTGATCGCAGTCCTGCCCCTCGATGGCGGCGAGGATCGGCCGCCCCGCCGTGCCGCCTGGTTCGCCGTCGTCGTTGAAGCGGTACTGGTTGCCGACCTTCCACGCCCAGCAGTTATGCGAGGCGGCCAGGTCGCTGTGGCTGTCGATGAAGGCTTGCGCCTCGGCCGCGCTGGCAATCGGCGTGGCGAGGGCGATGAAGCGGCTCTTGCGAATCTCTTCTCGGTATTCGCAAGGACCGAGCAGGGTGAACGCCATCAGGCTTTGGCGGCAGGTGTCAGGCCGCAGCCCTTGAGGATGACCTGCACAAGCTGGTCGGATGCTTGCTCGAAGTCCTGCTTGGTCAGGCGCGAGCTCTGCTTCACGCGGCAGATCTGCGAGGCGAAGTCGGCATAGTGCTGGGTGCTGCTCCACAGCAGGAAGATCAGGTGAAGCGGGTCGACCGGGTCCATCTTGCCGGCGGCGATCCAGCCTTCGAACACGGCGGCACGGCCACGGAACCAGTCCAGGTAGTTCTGGTTGAAGTATTGCGACAGGCACTCGCCGCCGCTGATCACTTCCATGGCGAAGATGCGCGAAGCCTTCGGCTGGCGCCGGGAGAATTCCATCTTGGCGCGGATGTAACGCTCCAGCGCTTCGGCCGGGTCGTCATCGACGCTCAGATTGTTGAAGGTGCTGTCCCACAGTTCGAGGATGTTGCTCAGCACCGCCAGGTACAGCCCCAGCTTGTTGTTGAAGTAGTAGTGCAGATTGGCCTTGGGCAGGCCGACGTTCTGCGCGATGGTATTCATGCTGGTGCCCTTGAAGCCGTGCCGGGCGAACTCTTCCTCGGCAGCCTTGATGATGGCTTCTTCGTTCTTCTGGCGAATGCGCCCGGCGGGCTTGCCGCTGGCGCTGTGGGCGGGGACTTCGAAGGTCATGGGGTGATTCCGAACTGATCAGGGAGCCGAGCGATTGCACAGATACCCCAGCCTTGGCTGGGTGACAAGCATTACGGTGTGAAAAAGCCCGTTTGCGCCGGGCGCGTCACCCTGCACAGGCGATCTGCCCGCTTTTGCTTTCCGAGCGGGGGCATCTGCCAGTGCGCACCTCAGGCTTCGGCCAGGGCGTCGAGAAAGCTCTCCAGCACCAGATGTGCGCGGCGACCCTTGCGCGTGACCGCTGCCAGGTTGATGTCGTAGTAGCGCGTGGACGCCTTGAGCGCGCGCAGGCGACCCTGCTGCACCCAGGCCTGGGCGTAGTGATCCGGCAGGTAGCCGATGTAGCGCCCGGTGAGGATGAGAAAGGCCATGCCTTCGCGGTCCGAGGCGCTGGCCGTGCAGTTCAGCGCCTGGTAGTGGCTCTGCACCTCGGGCGGCACGCGAAAGGTCGGGGCGATGGCCTCCTGGGCATTGAGTCGTTCGTCCTCGAGCTGCTGGTCATCGACGTAGAACAGCGGGTGGCCGACCGCGCAGTAGAGCAGCGAGCGTTCGTCGTACAGCGCCTGATATTCCAGGCCGGAGAGGGCGCCGACCTGCGGCACCACGCCGATGTGCAGGCGACCGTCGAGCACGCCCTGTTCCACTTCCGAAGGCGGCGTCATGCGGATGTGGATGCGCACGTCCGGCCCTTGCACCTTGAGGCGCGCCAGGGCATTGGTGATGCGCATGTGCGCGATGGTCACCAGGTTGTCGGTCAGGCCGATGTTCAGCTCGCCGCGCAGGTGCTGGTGCAGGCCGTTGACCTCGGTGCGAAAGCTCTCCAGTGCCGCCAGCAGCTGCAGGGTGCTCTGGTACACCTCGCGGCCTTCCTCGGTCAGGGCGAAGCCGGCACGGCCACGCTGGCACAGGCGCAGACCGAGGCGCTGTTCGAGGTCGCTCATCTGCTGGCTGATCGCCGAGCGGCCGATGC
>CAMPIF010000261.1 GCA_946886245.1 Ectopseudomonas composti
GGCCTGGAGCTCACGGTTGGTCGCTTCCAGCTTCTCGCGATAGGCCTGGTTCTCGACACGCAGACGCGCACGATCCAGCGCGCGGCGCACCGAATGCTCCAGCACCGCCAGGTCTTCGAGAGGCTTGATCAGGTAATCGGCAGCGCCGAGACGCAGGGCTTCGACGGCATCGTTCATCACGCCGGCGCCGGAAACGACGATCACCGGCACCTCGACACCCAGCGCGTTGATACGTCGGATCAGTTCAAGACCGTCGACCTGCGGCATGCGCAGATCGCAGATCATCAGGTCGGGGCCTTCCTGCTGGAACACGTCCAGCCCCTGCAAACCGTTGTTGGCCTGCAACACCTTGAAGCCGCTGTCCTCGAGGTAGGCCGCGAGGCTTGCACGTACGACATCGTCGTCGTCGATGATCAGCAGAGTGGCACTGGTTTTGTGCATGGGGTATCCAGGCAAACTGCGCCAGGGCAATTTTGGTCACTGCCCGTGGCGCGGCGCCGCATCTATGGCGCCAGGGCGATTTCAAGGGGCAGACGGTACTCCCATCTGCCGGCCGATTCAAGCCGGGACCGGTCGTCGTTCGGCGGCTTTACAGGTCAAATCGACGAGGGTTATAAGAGCCGCGGGAGAGCTCATAAGAAGAGGACAGGGTCCATGAGTCAGAATGATCGAGCGTACAGCGAGAAACGCGACTACATCCGCATGCGACTGGAAGCTGCAGTCGTCCTCCATCATGCTGGCCAGGAAATTCCTGCGCTGTGCCTGGATCTTTCCAGTACCGGCATGCAAATCGAGGCCGAAGTTGCCCTGAGCATGGGCGACAAGGTCAAGGTCCACATCCCTTCGGAGCACAGCGAACTCGCCGGCCTCGACGCCCAGGCAGAGGTCGTGCGGGTGGGCGATCTGGGCGACGGTCGTCAGTCGCTGGGCCTGGCAATCATCTCCATGAGCTGAAACCTGCATTTACGAAAAAGGCGGCCTTCAGGCCGCCTTTTTCGTATCCACAGGACTTAGAAATCGTCTTCGACCTGCCCATCCTTGACCTTGAACTCACGGCTCTGCAGGTAGGCGTTGCGAATGAAGATGTACTTGTCGCCGCTGATCAGACGCTCTGCCTGCAACAGGTTGGCACGAGTGTCGACCACCTGCACGCCACGGGTGACGTTACGGGTCGGCACGTGGTCCATGTACGGATACGGCGTCAGGAAGCTGTCCGGTACTCGACCCGTGGCATCACGCACGGTGCTTGGGCCGAGAAGCGGGATGACCAGGTAAGGGCCGCTGTTCAGGCCCCAGGCGCCAAGGGTCTGACCGAAGTCTTCGTCGTTCTTGCGCAGGCCCATGTGCTTGGCCACGTCGAAGAAGCCCAGTACGCCGAAGGTGGTGTTGAAGATCAGGCGACCGGTATCGACGCCGGCGTTGTGCAGCTTGCCCTGCAGCAGGTTGTTGGCCAGGTTGCCGACGTCGCCGATATTGCCGAACACGTTATGCACGCCATCTTCGAGAAACTGCGGCGTGACAGCCCGGTAACCCTGGGCGATCGGCTTCAGCGCATAGGTGTCGACGGTATCGTTGAAGCGGAAGATCGGGCGATTGAAACTTTCCCAAGGGTCTTCTTCCGAAGCGGCCTGACTCATCGCAGGCAGCAGGCTCAGGCCGACGAGGGCCATCAGGCCACCCAGGCGCGAGATCCAGCGAGCACCGATCACATGCATTTAAATCTCTCCTTGAGGAAAACAATGTGGCCACCGCCAGCAGGCCGAATGCCGCGTAGTATAAAGCCTGAAGCCCTGATTGGGCAGCATAGCGAAGAAAAGCGATGACCGACGAGACCCTGCTGCACACTGCACACATCCCCGTACGCTGGGGCGACATGGACAGCTACGGGCATGTCAACAACATCATCTACATGCAATATCTGGAAGAGGCCCGCGTCGCCTGGTTCGAGCTGGCCGGCGTGCCGATGAGCAACGTGCCGTTCGGCCCGGTGGTACTGCAGACCCAGCACACCTACCTGAAACCGGTGATACACCCCGCCACCGTGGTGGTCGAACTGCGGGCCGGCGCGGCGGGGCGCAGCAGCCTGGTGATCGAACACCGGCTGACCACCGTCGAAGACCCGCTCACCGTCTACGGCGAGGGTTACTGCAAACTGGTGTGGATCGACCATGAAGGCGGCCGGTCGGTGGCCCTGCCGGAGCATGTACGCGCCCTGTTCAACGTCATCTAGCGGTCATATTGCGGTCATCCTTCGGCGCTAGATTGACCTAGGCCAATGCCACGGATGATCCCATGCCCTCCCCCTGCACTGCCCTGATCCTTCAACTCTCCGGCTGCCTGGTCGACTTCGGCGCCCGCACGCTACCCGTCGCGCTGCAACGACTGCATCCCGAGTGCACGACGTCGAACCTCGCGGCTGCGCCGCAACAGGCACTGGACGCCTGGTTAGGCAAACCGGCAAGCGCAGCACAGCGGCAGGCGCTGCAACAGACGCTGAGCGAGGTGGCCGGCGACCATGCCGAGCTGACCCCAGGTGCTGCACAGCTGCTGCAAACCCTGCATGCCACCGACACGCCCTGCGCCTGGCTGGACGACCTGCCAGCCGATGCCAGCCTGCGCCTGGCCGAAGCGCTGCCCACGCCCATCGAAGCGGTACTGGCGCACCAGGCCAGGCCGTGGCCGGCACCAGACAGCTGCTGGCATGCCTTGAGCCAGCTGGACGTCGAGCGCCTGGATGGCTGCATCGTCGTCAGCGGCTATCCGCTGCTGCTGCAAGCCGGGCTCAATGCCGGCTGCTGGACCATCGGCCTGGCTGCCTGCGGCCCACTCTGCGGCTACGCCCTGGCCGACTGGCAGGCACTTGGCGCGAGCGATCAGGAACACGTGCGCGCCGAGGCCACGCTGCAACTCTATCGCCTGGGCGTGCACTCGGTGGTCGATCATCTGGGGGAAATCGAGGCCAGCCTGGACGATATCGGCGTGCGCCGCAGCAAGGGCGAAAAGCCCTGAGTCTTTGACTCGGATCAGGCAAAGCCGGCCCGCTTGGATTAACCTTCAGGTACGGGTTGAAAACTTCCGGCGCTGCTGGGGGTCAATGCCTAAGCTGATTCGACAAGGAGAGAACTCTATGCCAGCAAGCGACCTGCAGCAGCAACTGGAAGCCCTCCAGCAACACTTGGCCCAGGATACGCCGCTCAGCGAGGAAGAACGCGCATCGCTTTACCTGCTGACCCAGGAAATCGAAGTGCAATTGGCGCGTGAGGCGGCCTCGGCGCCCGACGCCACGCTGGTCGATGGCGTCAATCTGGCGGTGGAACGTTTCGAGGCCAGCCACCCCACCCTCGCCGGCACCCTGCGCAACATCATGCAGAGCCTGGCCAATATGGGTATCTGAATGCCCTGCCCCGGCTAACATCGAGCAACTCAAGCAAATGCCGCCATTGGGCGGCATTTTTCATGGGCTACTGGCGTGCCAGGCGAGCATTTTCCGGCGTGATCGCCTCGCTGCTGCGGTACGGATTGATATCCAGCCCGCCGCGACGCACATAACGCGCATAGACAGTCAGAGACTGCGGCTGCAGCAATTGCTGCAGATCGAGGAAGATGCGCTCCACGCACTGCTCGTGAAAATCGGCGTGCTGACGGAAGCTCACCAGGTAGGCCAGCAGGCTGGCATGATCCAGCGCCGCGCCGCGGTACTGCACCACAAGACTGCCCCAGTCCGGTTGGCCGGTGACCGGGCAGTTGGACCTGAGCAGATGGCTGTGCAGGCGCTCTTCCACCACCCGACCAGTATCGCAACGCAGCAGTTCGGGCTGCGGATGATCGTACTGGCTGACGCGGATGTCCAACTCATCGATGCACTGACCCGGCAGCGTCGCCACGCCCTCCTCAGAAACCTCGGCCAGCGAGCGCAGGCGCACCGCCACCGGCTTGCCGGCCACCGCCGACAGATCACGCACCAGCGTCGCTTGCAGCTCACCCCAAGTGGCGAAAGCCGATTGGTTCAGGGAGTTGAGGTACAGCTTGAAAGACTTCGACTCGATGATGTTTGGCGAGTCTGCAGGAATGGCGAACTCACCGATGGCCACTACCGGCTTGCCGGACGGCAGCAGCCAGGAAAGTTCGTAGCAGTTCCAGTAGTCCACGCCCTGATACGGCAGGCTGGCGCCATCGAGGCCCAGCTCCGCCCACTTGGTGGTACGCGAGATGGGGAACAGCAGTTCGGGGCTGTACTCGGCGATGTACTGGCTGGACTTGCCCAGCGGGGAATGTTCGGCGGGGTGCTGCATGGCGGGCAATCCAGGGTGGCGAAAAACCGCGCGAGTTTAACGGGTTGACCGGCCAGCCGCACGCACCAAGCCAGATACGATCTCATCGTAGGGTGCGCCATGCGCACCGGCAGTTTACAAAGCCAACACCATGGGAGTGGGCTGTAGCAGCGACAAGAGCTTGCCGCCAAAGCACCTCGCACAGGTACCTGCCACGAGATCGAGAAATCCGGTGCGCACGGCGCACCCTACGCCTCAGCCGGCTCGTCTTCGATCACCCGCAGCGGCGCCCAGCGGCGCAGCAGCAGGTACAGCGTCGGGATCACGTAGAGGGTGAAGAAGGTGCCGACCAACAGCCCGCCGACGATCACCAGGCCGATCTGTTGACGGCTTTCGGCCCCGGCGCCCGTGGCGATGGCCAGCGGCAGCGAGCCGAGTACCATGGCACCGGTGGTCATCAGGATCGGCCGCAGGCGCTGCACCGAGGCCTCGATCACCGCGTCACGCAGCGCCTTGCCCTCGCGCAGCAAGTGGTTGGCAAACTCGACGATGAGGATGCCGTGCTTGGTGATCAGGCCAATCAGGGTCACCAGACCAATCTGCGAGTAGATGTTCCAGGTGCCGCCGAACAGCTTCAGCGCCAGCAAGGCGCCCGCCATCGACAGGGGCACGCTGAACAGGATGATCAGCGGATCGCTGAAGCTCTCGAACTGCGCAGCCAGCACCAGGAAGATGAACGCCAGTGCCAGGGCGAAGATCAGCAGGATGCCCGAGCTGGACTCCTTGAAGTCGCGCGAAGTGCCGGTGTAGTCGTACTGCGTCTCTGGCGGAAATACCTCACGGGCGGCGACTTCCAGATGATTGAGCGCCTCACCCAGTGTGTAGCCGGTGCCGACGTTGGCACTGATGGTCACCGCACGCAGCTGGTTGAAGTGATTGAGCTCGCGCGGCGCCACGGTCTCACGCACCTCGATCAGATTGGACAGCTGCACCATGCCGCCGTCGCGATCACGCACGTAGACCCGATCCAGGTCCTGCGGGTTGCTGCGGTCGATATCCTGCAGTTGCACCATGACGTCGTACTGCTCGCCGTTCTGCTTGAAGCGGGTCACCTGGCGACTGCCGAACAGGCTTTCCAGGCTGCGCCCGATCACCGACACATCGGTGCCAACCGCTGTTGCCTGCTCGCGGTTGACGGTGATCTTGAGCTGCGGCGAATTGAGCTTGAGGTCGCTGTCCAGCCCCTCCAGCCCCGGATAGTCACGCATGCGCTCCATCAGCTGATCGACGTAGCCCTGCAGCTCGGCGTATTCCATGGACGAGCGCACGACGAAGTTGATCGCCTGGTTACGCGCGCTCTGCCCCAGCGGTGGACGGTTGACCGGCGTTACGCGCATGCCGGCGATGTCCTGCAACTGCGGCAGCAACTCGTTGCGAATCTCGAACTGGGTACGCGAGCGGTCGCTCCAGTCCTCCAGCTTCATGAAGGAGATGCCCTGGGCCACGGTGGGGAAACCGGCGATCATCAGATAGCGATTGGTTTCCGGGATGCTCGCGTAAGCCGCCTCGACCTCGCGGCCGTAGCGCGCCGTGTAGTCGATGGTGGCGCCATCCGGGCCATTGAACACGCCGACGATGGTGCCGGTGTCCTCGGTTGGCGCCAGCTCCGAGCGCAACCCGCCGAACAGCCAGGCGCACAGCACGAAGGCACCGAGCAGCACACCCAGCACCAGCGGCCAGGCGCGCAGCGCACGATCCAGGCTGTGCTTGTAGTTGTAGGTCAGGCCGTTGAGGAAACCTTCGATGAGGTTGTACACGCACCCATGGCGCTGCTCGTGCTGATGCGCTCTGAGCATCACCGCGCACATCATCGGCGTCAGCGTCAACGCCACGAAACCCGAGACCAGCACGGCGCCGGCCAGGGTCCAGGCGAACTCGGTGAACAGCTTGCCGGTGGTGCCCTGCATGAAGCCGATGGGCGCGAATACCGCAGCCAGGGTCAGGGTCATGGCGATCACCGCGAAGGCGATCTCGCGGCTGCCCTTGAAGGCAGCC
>CAMPIF010000262.1 GCA_946886245.1 Ectopseudomonas composti
GCCGACAATATCGCCCTGGCCATCGCCGAGATTGGCTCGCTGTCCGAACGGCGCGTCTCGCTGATGATGGACAAGCACATGTCGCAACTGCCGCCGTTCCTGGTGGCCAATGGCGGCGTGAATTCCGGCTTCATGATCGCCCAGGTCACTGCGGCGGCCCTGGCCAGCGAGAACAAGGCGCTGTCTCACCCGCACAGCGTCGATAGCCTGCCGACGTCGGCCAACCAGGAAGACCACGTTTCCATGGCCCCGGCTGCCGGCAAGCGCCTGTGGGACATGGCCGCCAACACCCGTGGCGTGCTGGCCGTGGAATGGCTCGGCGCCTGCCAGGGCCTGGATTTCCGTGAAGGGCTCAAGAGCACCCCCGCGTTGGAACAGGCCCGTCAGGCGCTGCGCGCCAAGGTGCCGTATTACGTCGAGGATCGCTTCTTCGCCCCCGACATCGCCGCCGCCGATGCACTGCTCGCCGAGCGCGTGCTGACGCCGCTGCTGCCGGCCGGCATGTTGCCTTCGGTAGACTGAGCCGCAATCCGGGGTCCTGGTTTCGGGGCTCCCGGATTTCATCCGGGCTACGGCGCTGGGAGCGGAGTGGTTCGCTCCGCTATCATCCGCGCACCGGGCATTTCCAAGGAGCAGTCGTGACCAGTCCCACCCCGCGCTACAAGGCCATCGAGGATTTTCTCCTCGAGCGCATTCACGGCGGTGCCTATCCGGTCAATCACCAGATTCCGCCCGAGGAACAGCTGGCGCGCGACTTCGCCGTCAGCCGCATGACTGCCAACAAGGCGATCCAGAATCTGGTGCAGAAAGGCTACCTGGTGCGTCAGGCCGGGCTTGGCACCTTCGTCACCGACCGCAAGGCCGAGTCGCCGCTGCACGAGGTGATGAACATCGCCAGCGAAGTGCGCGGCCGTGGTCACGCCTACAGCAATGCCGTGGTGCGCTGCGAAGCCATCGCCGCCGATGACGAAGTGGCCCTGCGTCTGGGGCTGCGCCTGGGCGGCGAGGTGTTTCACAGCATCCTCGTGCACCTGCAGGACGGTCTGCCGATCCAGCTCGAGGACCGCTTCGTCAACCCGCGCTGGGTGCCGCATTACCTGCAGAGCGACTTCACCCGGGTCACGCCCAACGAAGTGCTGGTTGCCAGCTGCCCGATCTCGGATGTCGAGCATGTGGTCGAAGCGGTGCTGGTGGATGCGCGCACGGCCGACCTGCTGCAGATCGACCCGGCCATGCCCTGCCTGAGCGTGATCCGCCGCACCTGGTCGGACGATCACCTGATCAGCTATGCGCGGCTGATCCATCCGGGCGACCGCTACAAGCTGCGTTCGTTGCACAAGCGCAGAGGGTAGTCTGTCCACAAACCGTAGGAGCCGGCCTGCCGGCGATCCGCAGTGGTTTCGTCGCGGCTAAAGCCCCTCCCACAGTGAGCAGGGTCAATCGCGGATCAGTTGATCCACCAACGCGGGATCGTCGATAAAGCGATTGCGCGTGCCCTGCAGGGCCTCGATCTTGTCGTTGCGTGCCTTTTCCTCGGTATCCGGCGGGTCCATGCGGTGCCAGGCCTTGTACATCGGCACCAGGCCGACGATGGGCAGGTCGTACTCGACATGCATGTAGAAGATCGCCCGGGCGATGTTGCCCTTGGCTTCGTCACGCGGCTCCACCAGCTGGAAGCTGGCTTTCATGTCGCAGCCGATGTCGGCGAACTTGCTCGGTACGTCGTCGGCCAGTTCGGCGAACTGGGCGTTGCGTCGTGCCAGCTCCACGCGGCTCAGCGCCGGGTAGTGGTTATGCAGGTCGGCGGCGATGTACGGATAGCGCGGATTCATGATGGTGCATTGGCGGTCGGTGACGCAGCGCATCGCGCTCTTGAGCTGCTTGCTGCTGTAGATCGGGCTGGCAGTCAGGGTGCCGCTTTGACTGGCGAAGGTCTGGCCGCAATAGAGCGTGGTGCCGCCATTGCCGTACAGGTCCTGCCAGAACGCCTGATCGATGGCCTGTTTGGCGTCGCCCAGTTGGGTCTGGCCATTGGCCAGAGAGGAGGTGCTGATGCAGGTTGCCAGGCAACCGAGAAGCAGGGTGACCGCGCGCATACTCTAGCCCCCGTGACCGCCGTTGTCGGAGTCTGTTGTTTTTGTAGGACAAGCTGCAGTCTAGCAAGACGCACGTCACAAAAAACATGGCTAACTGCTTTCTCCCAATCTGGGCTGGCCAGGGCAACGTCAGGCGGCTGACGGAGGGCTGATCGGTGTAAGCCATGGCTTACACGATGTCACGATTTTCGCCACTGTCGGTCGATCAGGTACGCGCGTACTCTGTCGCACATGGATTCAGCGCAGGAAGCGCCTAGACGAACAAGGACACGCTGGACAGCCGCCAGGATGGTGAGCAGATCAAGGATGTCAGGACTACAGTCTGCAAGGCCCCGCGAACGCGGGGTTTTCTTTTTTGGGCGTTCGCCCATCCCCGTTCGATCCCCTCCGAATCTCCCCGACAGGGTGCGCGCCATCAACCCAGCAACTGACGCAGCGCACTGGGTGACAGACCGGTCCAGCGTTTGAACGAGCGGCGGAAGTTGGTGCTGTCGTGGAACTGCAGGTAGGCGGCCACTTCGTCATTGCTGTAGCCCTTGACCCGGTACAGGTACAGCGCGACGTGCTTGCGCACCAGATCGAGTTGCTCCTGAAAGTGGCTGTCGTGCTTGCCCAGCTTGCGCTTGAGAGTGGCCGGGCTCATGGCGAAGGTGTGCGCCACCTTGTCCAGATTAGGCGTCTCGCGAATCTGCTCGTGCAGGTGATCGTAAAGGCGATCGAGCAGGCTGGCGGAGAATCCCAGCGCCTCCAGTTGCGCCAGACTCTGCTGCTCGGCCACCTGTCCGGCGGTGAGCGAGGCGCCTGACCAGGGGCGGGCCAGGTATTCACGCGGCAGGCTCATCATGTCCACCTGGCGTGCGAACGCCACGTCCTCTCCCAGGTGCACCCAATACTGTTCGATATAGCGTGGCTGCTCGTGAGCGAATTCGAACTGCCAGGGCAGGCGTTCGCCAGCCAGCCAGCGGCTGCAGGAGGCCAGGGCGGTCATGCTCGCCTCCAGCAGAAAGCGGCGTTGCTCGCCGCAGCCGCAGGCATCCAGCCAGACGACGTAGATGCGCTGTTCGTCGAGCAGCAGGCGCGGCGCCAGCAGCGGGCTGAGCAGGGCGCGCAGACGTGTCAGCAACTCCAGCGCCTGTTGCAGGTTTCCGGCTTGCTGCAGGGCCTGGCTGGCGGCGCCGTAGTGGCCAGGCAGCAGGCGCTGGCCGAACAGGAAGCTGCTGTCGTCGGCGTCCAGCAGGCGCCGCGCGTTGTCGATCAGTTGCAGGAACTGCTGTGGGCTGATGCGCGCCTGACCGCTGAGAATGTCTTCGTGGAACAGGCCGCTGCCGCGCAGCAGGCGATGGCTGTCCAGCTCGCGAGCCAGAGCCAGATCGAGCAGCAACGCTGGTTGGTGGTGGGCGGCGATGAAGCGGCTGTCGCGTTCGTACCAACTGCCCTTGATGGCCATGGCGTCTTCCTCAGGCCCGTTTGATGGCGGGCGCTTGCCTGGTCCGTGCCAGGGCCAGGTTGAGGCGTTTGAGCAGGTTGTCACCGTCCTCGTCCTGCGCCAGCACGCTGGCCACGCTGGCCGACAGCTGCAGGCGCTCGCCGTTGCGGCTGCTACGGTAGGCAAGATGGTGCACGGCGTCCTGCAGCTCACTGGCGATCTGTTGCGCCTGTTGCGCGCCGGTGCCTGGCAGCAACGCGACGAAACGGTCGCCGGCCAGGCGGCAGAGCAGGTCCTGGCGGCGCAGGTTGAGCAGCAGCAACTGAGTCAGGCTCTGCAGCACCCGATCGCCCTCGGCGTGGCCGTGCTCGCGGTTGAAGCGGCCGAAGCCATCCAGGTCGAGGATCGCCAGGGCCAGCGGCTGGCCTTCGGCGCGGCTCTGCTGCAGCGCCTGCTGCACTTGCAGGCGCAGGTACTCGGCGCCGCCCAGTGGGGTGAGCTTGTCGAACAGGCGGTGTTCACGGAACAGCCGCTCGCGCTTTTCCATCTGCGCGCTGATCGCCAACTGTTCGCGGTGCCAGTGGTAGATGCCCAGGGTCATGAGGATGAAGCCTACCGGCATCGGCCCGGACTCCAGCCACTTGTCCCAGTTGACGCTGGCTGGCAGTTGCACGAACTCGTCCACCGAGTCCATCCACAGCGAGAAGAACAGGCAGGCCAGGCCGTAGAACAGCAGGTTGGTGACCCGCCCGGCCGGGCGGCTTTTCAGCAACAGGCCGATCCACAGCAGCACCAGCAGCGCCGAGCCACCTTCGCCGAGGATATCGGTCCAGTTCCATTCGCTGCCGGGTTTGATATGGCCGGCGATCAGGTGAGCGAGCAGGCCGAGGTTGGCCAGCAGCAACAGGCCGGCGAGTTTCCAGGCATGCAGTTTCAGCAGGGGTGGCATCGGCGGTGCTCCGCGGGCTTCGATGGCGGCAGCAGAACAGACGCCCATGACACTTTGGTTGCAGCCGGGGAGGTCGATTCGGCTCAGGGCAGTTGCACGATTTTTTGCTGCGCACGGCCGCAGGGAGCGCCGCGCGCACCAACCCCACCGCCGTTCAGTCGCTACGCTCCACTCGCCACGAGCAGGCAGCCCGCTGTCGAGGCGCGCCGCATCAGGTCATTTCGGCTCATCTGCCACCGATCGTGCCGTTAAAACCCGGGTATTCGCGCTGTTCGCTCCAGGGCTGTCACAGAAGCGTCATTCGCCGCGCCTAGCTTGCGCCTCCAGCGAGCCGGCCCCGTGCCGGTGGATTCCACTCTTGGGGAGAGCAGGCCATGCGCCTAGGTCACAGCAGGACCCGCCATGCGGGCTTTCGTATCAGCACCCTGGCGTTGGCCATCGCCGCCAGCAGTGTCGCCCTGGCCGAGGAGCCGCTGCTGCTCGAACACGTCGAGGTGGTCGGCCAGGCCGCTAGCATCGACAAGGCGTTGCAGGATCAGCGCCGCTCCGACAGCGTCACCAGCGTGGTGCATGCCGACGGCATCGGCCAGTTGCCGGACGACAACGCCGCCGAGGCGTTGCAGCGTATTCCCGGCCTGTCGGTGGAGCGCGACCAGGGCGAGGGGCGCTTCGTCAGCGTGCGCGGCATCGGCCCGGACCTCAACAGCGTGACCATCAATGGCACCCTGGTGCCCTCGCCGGAGAGCGACCGCCGCGCGGTGGCCCTCGACGTGTTGCCGTCCGAGCTGGTGCAGTCACTGTCGGTGGTCAAGACCCTGACCCCGGACTTGGACGCCAACTCCCTCGGCGGCACCGTGCAGGTGGAAAGCCTGTCGGCCTTCGACCACGACGGCCTGTTCTACACCCTCAGCGGCGAGGCCAGCCATGACGACAACAGCAGCCAGACCAGCCCGAAATTCTCCGGCGCGATCAGCGAGCGCTTCAGTCTCGGCGACGGTATCGACAACTTCGGTGTGGCCGCGGCGCTGAGCTGGCAAAAACGTGATTTCGCTTCGGACAACGTGGAGACCGGCGGTGCCTGGGACTTCAGCGACGGGGCGCGGCTCGAAGAGCTGGAACAGCGCGCCTACGACATCCGCCGCGAGCGCACTGGCTTCGGCTTGAACTTCGACTACAAGCCGGACGACGCCTCCAGTTACTACCTGCGTACCCTCTACAGCCGCTTCAAGGACACGGAAACGCGCAACGCCGCCGGCGTCGGGTTCGCAGACGCGCAGTTGCCTGGCGAGACCGGCGAGGCCGAAGGCTGGCGTGAGCTGAAAAGCCGCGAGGAAACCCAGCAGATCCAGTCCTACGTGTTCGGCGGCGAGCGCAGCCTGGACCTGTGGACGGTCAGTGGCCAGCTCGGTTACAGCAAGGCCAGCGAGAAGACCCCGGAAGGCATCGCCGGCGCCACCTTCGAGGGCAACGACGACTTTGCCGATGTCGGCTTCGGCGGCACGCGCAAGCCCAGTCTGAACATCGGTTCGGAGTTCTACGACCCGGCCAACTTCACCCTCGACGAAGTGGCGTGGGAGAAGCAGAAGACCACTGACACCGAGAAGAACATCAAGCTCGACCTGGCCCGCGACTACGAGCTGAGTGGCTATGCGGCGCAGGCCAAGTTCGGTGGCAAGCTCAGCCGGCGCAAGAAGGACAATGACCTGGAGGCCTGGGTCTACGAGGATCTGGGCGACTTCGGCCTGACGGACGAGCAGCTCAACCTCGGCCAGTTCGTCAAGGGCGAGGTCGACTACGGTCTCGGCCGCTTCGGCCCGGGCATCAGCGCCAAGGCCATCGAGCGT
>CAMPIF010000263.1 GCA_946886245.1 Ectopseudomonas composti
GGCCGTTCTGTACCAGATTGGTCAGCACCTGGGTCAGTTGGTGTGGGTCCATGCGCGTTTGCAGACTGCCACCCTGGGTCTCCAGGTGGATCTGTCGATCAGCCGGTGCCGAGCTGCGAAACTCGCTGGCGAAGCGGTGCAGCCAGTACTTCAGGTCGAGCAGTTGCGGTTCGGCCTGGCGCCTGCGTGACAGCTGCAGGACGTTCTCGATCACCAGGTTCATGCGCTTGGAGTGATCCTGAATGATCTGCGCCAGTCGCTGATCCGGGCCGTGCAGGTCCTCCGACTCCTGTAGCAACTGCGCGGCATGGCTGATGGCACCGAGCGGGTTGCGAATTTCGTGGGCGATACCGGCGGTCAGGCGGCCGAGCGAGGCCAGTTTCAGCTGCTGCGCCTGCTGCGCGATCTGCGAGATGTCGTCGAGAAACACGAGAATGTGCTGCTGGTCGCCGCGTTGCAGGGAAATGAAGCTGGGCTGCAGCATCGGACCATCGACCTGCGCTTGCAGGCTGTCTGGGCGCAGGGTCGGGTTGTGCAGCCACTGTTGTAGGCGCTTGAGTAGCTCCGGGCTGTGTGGATCGATGATCTTGCCGGTCAGTTCGCCGCGCCCGAGCAGTTGCGTCGCGCCCTGGTTGGCCAGCAGCACACGATGCTGGGTGTCGAGCACCAGGATGCCGGTGCGCATGCGCTGCAGGATCTGCGCGTTGAGTTCTTCCAGGTTGGCCACGTCGGCCGCGCGTTGTTCGGCCAGGTTTTCGCTGACCTGCAGGCGGCGGGTGATGCCTTGAATGAACAGTGCCCCGGCGAAGCACAGCGCGCCGAGGGCACCGGCCTGCACGTACTGGGCGGCGGCGGCTGGACGGCTGAGGCTGAGGTAGAAGGTCAGGTAGATCAGCGCCATGGCGGCGACGGCGGCGATCAGCAGACCAACGCGTCCGCGCAGGAGGATATTGGCGATGGCCACCGCCACCACCAGCAGGTTGCCGATGCCGCTGGGCGTGCCGCCGGCTGCGTAGAACAGCGCCGAGAGAAAGATCACGTCGACCAGCGCCAGGCTGAACAGCTGCATCAGGTGCTTGGGTTTCTGCACCAGAACGGCGATGAAGATGTTGAGGATCAGGTAAACCCAGCTGCCGGTGCGAAACAGCTCGATATGCACGACATCCAGCAACTGCTCGTCGAGGTTGCTGGAAATCATCAGGATCAGCGCCAGGCCGATGCTCAGGCGATAGAAGTGATAGAGCCTGAGGATGCGTCGTCCCTGAGTGTTGCCGGGCGCGCTGATATCAGCGGTCACCGGTGTCTGAGCCTTGTTCGAGGTGGGCCTGACTGCAATACCACTGCTGATCCTGGCTCAGCGCCTGGGTCTTGGGAATGTGCACGCCGCAGTGCGCGCAACGCACCATCGGGGCGGCGGCGTCCTCGGTGGGGCGAATGCTTTTGGCTTTGCTGATGAAGCGACGCCAGATCCAGATTGCGGCGAAGATCACTGCAACCCAGAACAGCAGGCGGAACAGGCCCATGGTGTGCTCTTTTATCCGGTTAAAGCCGGCAGTTTAGCCAAGCTGAGAGCATCGGCACAGGGGGGCGGTAGCAGGCTGTGAGCTGATTCCGAGGGGCGGGCTGCAAGTTGGAGATGGGCCCGCAGCCACGGATGAAATCTGCGGGCAGAAAAAAGGGAGGCCGTGGCCTCCCTTCTGCGCTGACGCGTCGATCAGTCGAACAGACCGAAGGTCATGTAGCTCCAGATCGAGCGCTTCTTGGCGGTTTCGCCGGTCTTGGCGTCCTGTTGCAGTTCGCGCGGTATCTGCTGCTCGGCTTCCTCGTACTGACGAACCACGTCCTGACTGGCGCGGGTTTCGCCCGGCGGCAGCGGCGTATCGGTTTCGATCAGGCCCAGGGTGGCCTTGGCCAGCCAGGAGCGGTTGTCGGCTTCCTCTTCGAGCGGGACGAACTCGCCGCTTTCCAGGCTCGGGTGATCCGGGTAGTTGAGCTTGAGGGTTTCCAGGCTGGTGGCAGCCAGGTCGTCCAGGGACAGACGCTGATAGGCCTCGGTCATGATCGCCAGGCCGTCACCGACCGACGGGGTTTCCTGGAAGTTTTCCACCACGTAGCGGCCACGGTTGGCGGCGGCGACATAGGCCTGGCGGGTCAGGTAGTAGTGGGCGACATGCACTTCATAGGCCGCCAGCAGGTTGCGCAGGTAGATCATGCGCTGTTTGGCATCCGGGGCGTAGCGGCTGGTCGGGTAACGGCTGGTGAGCTGAGCGAACTCGTTGTAGGAGTCGCGCGCAGCGCCCGGGTCACGCTTGGTCATGTCCAGCGGCAGGAAGCGTGCCAGCAGGCCACGGTCCTGGTCGAATGAGGCCAGGCCCTTGAGGTAGTAGGCGTAGTCGACGTTGGCGTGCTGCGGGTGCAGACGGATGAAGCGCTCGGCGGACGACTTGGCAGCTTCCGGCTCGGCATTCTTGTAGTAGGCGTAGATCAGTTCCAGCTGCGCCTGCTCGGCATAGCGCCCGAACGGATAGCGCGATTCCAGCGCCTTCAGTTTGGCGGTGGCCTGGGTGTAGCTGCGGTTGTCCAGGTCGGCCTGGGCCTGCTGGTACAGCTCCACCTCGCTGAGGTTTTCATCGACCTCCGGCTGCTTGGAGGAGCAGGCGGCGGTAAGGGCGAGGATGGCGATCAGCAGCAGGTGTTTCACTTGCATGGCGGCTTGCGTCCCTGTGACGGCCGCGCGGCCGTCCTGTTATGATGAGCGCCCCCGGAAACCCCTGGGGCAAAGACGCCGTATTTAACCACAAGCCTGTCGCCGAAACCAAAGGCCTGGCCCCCGCCGTTGCCGAAGATGACTTCTATAAACAAGCAGCTGATCCAACTCCAAGCCATTGTCCCCTTCGAACAGGGCGGTCAACGCCTCGACCAGGTGGCTGCGCAGCTGTTTGGCGAGTTCTCCCGTTCGCGCCTCTCCAGCTGGATCAAGGAAGGTCGCCTGACCGTCGACGGCGCCGTGGCGCGCCCGCGCGACACCGTGCATGCCGGCTCGACCCTGGTGCTCGATGCCGAGCAGGAAGCGCAGGGCGAGTGGATCGCCCAGGACATCGAACTGAACATCGTCTATGAAGACGAACACCTGCTGGTGATCGACAAGCCGGCCGGTCTGGTCGTCCATCCGGCCGCCGGACATGCCGATGGCACGCTGCTCAATGCCCTGCTGCATCACGTCCCGGACATCATCAACGTGCCGCGCGCCGGCATCGTCCATCGTCTGGACAAGGACACCACCGGCCTGATGGTGGTGGCCAAGACCCTGCAGGCGCAGACCAATCTGGTCGAGCAACTGCAGAAGCGCAGCGTCAGCCGCATCTATGAATGCATCTGCATTGGCGTGATCACCGCCGGCGGCACCATCGATGCACCGATCGGGCGCAGCTCCAGCCAGCGTCAGCGCATGGCAGTGACCGACGGCGGCAAGCCGGCGATCAGTCACTACCGCGTGCTCGAACGCTACCGCTCGCACACCCATGTGCGGGTCAAGCTGGAAACTGGGCGTACCCACCAGATTCGTGTGCACATGACCCACGTTGGCTACCCGCTGGTGGGCGATCCGGTCTACGCCGGCCGTTTCCGCATTCCGCCTGCCGCCAGCCCGACCCTGGTGCAGAGCCTCAAGGAATTCCCGCGTCAGGCGTTGCATGCGCGTTTCCTCGAACTGGATCACCCGGCTACCGGCAAGCGCATGAAGTGGGAGTCGGAGCTGCCGGACGATCTGGTCTGGCTGCTGACCCTGCTGCGTCAGGATCGCGAGGCCTTCGTCGGGTGAGTGCCCACGACTGGCTGATTCCCGATTGGCCTGCGCCGGCCAGCGTGCGCGCCTGCGTCACCACGCGTAGCGGCGGCGTCAGCGCGGCGCCGTTCGAGAGCTTCAACCTGGGCGATCATGTCGAGGACGAGCCGATTGCAGTGGCCAGCAACCGCCGGCATCTGGTCGATGCCCTGGGTTGCCAGCCTGCCTGGCTGCGTCAGGTGCATGGCACCGTTGTGGTCGAAGCTGAACCGGCAACAGTCATCGAAGCCGATGGCAACTGGACGGCTACAGCCGGTATCGCCTGCACGGCGATGACCGCCGACTGCCTGCCGGCATTGTTCTGCGACCGCGCCGGTACGCGTGTGGCGGCGGCCCATGCCGGCTGGCGCGGTTTGGCCGGTGGCGTGCTGGAGGCGACTGTGCAGGCGCTGGACGTCGCACCGCAGGAATTGCTGGTCTGGCTCGGCCCGGCCATCGGCCCGGCCGCGTTCGAGGTGGGGGCTGAAGTGCGCGAGGCCTTCGTGCAGCAACATGCCGAGGCGGCCGGCGCCTTCGTGCCCAGCGCCAATGCCGGCAAGTTCATGGCCGATATCTACCAGCTGGCGCGCATCCGCCTGGCCGCCATCGGCGTGACCGCCGTCAGCGGCGGTGGCCTGTGTACCTACAACGACCCGCGTTTCTACTCCTACCGCCGCAGTGCCCGCACCGGGCGTTTCGCTTCGCTGATCTGGCTGCAGTCCTGAGCGTGGGGTGGATCACGCTCTGTCGATCCACCAGATCAGCGTCCGTCCAGCCGCCTATGTACATCCGAAAAATAGCTGGCACAGCGATCTGTATGGGCTGTAGGAGCGGCTTTAGCCGCGAAATGTATCGCGGCTGAAGCCGCTCCCACAGGTTCGCGGTTGTTCCATGGCCTGCGGCCAGCGGATCACGCTTCATCGATTCACCGTGGCGTAGGGCTCGAAGGGTCTATCCATCCGGGGGCTGCGTTCTAGAGCTCAATCACCAATATCAATAGTGCTGTCGCAAGCGAGACGACCGGTCATATGCTCGGCGTCATGAACAGCATTCGACTCGACAAGCGCGACCTGATCCTGAGCAAAGGCTCGGCGGTGATGACGCGCCGTGGCTACCACGGCACCGGCGTGCTGGAGATCGTCCAGGCTGCCGGGATTCCGAAGGGCAGCTTCTATCACTATTTCGCCAGCAAGGAAGACTTCGCCCTGCAGGCGCTGGCCTTCATCTACAGGCCGCGCCTGGCACGTTATGCCCAGGCGCTGAACGACCCGGCGTTGAGCCCGCGTGCACGCATCCTCGCTTACTACCGAGATCTGCTGGCGCATTTCGCCCGCCAGGAGACGCCGCAATATCATTGCTTCATCGGCAGCCTGAGTTTCGAGATGAGCGAGATGCTGCCGGCCATCGGCGCCGAGGTCGCGGCCATCCAGCAGGCCTCGGTGGACATCCTGCGTGACTGCCTGGAGCAGGCGCAGGCCGCCGCTGAACTGCCAGTCGACGAGGACTGCAGCAACCTCGCCACCTTCATCAGCGACGCCTGGCAGGGCGTGCTCGCTCGCCTCAAGGTGGGCCGCAACCTGCAGCCGCTGGAAGCTTTCGTCACCCGCCTGGAGCGTTTGCTGCAGGCCTGATTACCCTTCGACCCCAGAGGAAAGATGATGAGCGCTCCCGTTCAAGCCCTGTTCGCCCCGTTCCGTCTCGGTAACCTGGAGCTGCCGACCCGCGTGGTCATGGCGCCGATGACCCGTTCCTTCTCGCCCGGCGGCGTGCCCAACGCCAAGGTCATCGAGTACTACCGTCGCCGCGCCGCTGCGGGCGTGGGCCTGATCGTTACCGAGGGCACCACTGTCGGCCACAAGGCCGCCAACGGCTACCCGAACGTGCCGCGTTTCTATGGCGAAGATGCCCTGGCCGGCTGGAAGCAGGTAGTCGACGCCGTGCACGCCGAAGGCGGCAAGATCGTTCCGCAGCTCTGGCACGTGGGTAACGTGCGCCGTCTGGGCACCGAGCCGGATGCCAGCGTTCCCGGCTACGGCCCGATGGAAAAGCTCAAGGACGGTGACGTGCTCGTGCACGGCATGACCCAGGCCGATATCGATGAGGTGATCGCCGCCTTCGCCCAGGCCGCACGCGATGCCAAGGCCATCGGCATGGACGGCGTGGAGATCCACGGCGCCCACGGCTACCTGATCGACCAGTTCTTCTGGGAGGGCAGCAACCAGCGCACCGACCAATACGGCGGTGACCTGGCAGCGCGCTCGCGTTTCGCCATCGAGCTGATCCAGGCGGTGCGTGCGGCAGTCGGCCCGGACTTCCCGATCATCCTGCGCTTCTCGCAGTGGAAGCAGCAGGACTACAGCGCGCGTCTGGTGCAGACCCCGGAGCAGCTGGAGGCCTTCCTCCGGCCGCTGTCCGATGCCGGCGTGGACATCTTCCATTGCTCGACCCGTCGCTTCTGGGAACCGGAGTTCGAAGGCAGCGACCTCAACC
>CAMPIF010000264.1 GCA_946886245.1 Ectopseudomonas composti
CATCACCACCGCCACGGGCGACACCCTGCTGCGCACCTATAGCCTGTCCAGCGCGCCGTCGGATGGCCAACTGCGTATCAGCGTCAAGGCGCAGGGCCTGGTCTCGCGGCACCTGCACGAGCAGATCCGGGTTGGCGATGTGCTGGAAGTACGTCCGCCGCTGGGCAGCTTCACCCTTAATAGCGACACCAACCGGCCGCTGGTGCTGATCGGTGCCGGTGTCGGCATCACGCCGTTGCTGTCGATGCTGCGCGAGCAGGTGGCGCTGAGGCAGGGCAAGCGCATCCATTTCTTCCAGGGCGCGCGGACGCTGGGCGACCTGCCCTTCCAGGCCGAGCTGCGCGAGCTGGTGCAACGTGCGGGTGGCCTGCTGCAGGTTCACCGTGCCCTCAGTGCGCCGGAGCAGGACGCAGTACTCGGGCGCGACTACGAGCAGCACGGGCGCATCGAGCTGGCGCAGATCAAGGCGGCGCTGTCGTTCGACGATTACGACTTCTACCTGTGCGGCCCGGCCGCCTTTACCCAGGCGATTTACGACGGCCTGCGCGATCTGAACGTTGCCGACGCGCGCATCCATGCCGAGGCGTTCGGCCCCTCGACGCTGACGCGTCGCACGGATGGGCAGGGGACGACCTTCGTGCAGCCGCCAGCGGCAACCGAGCCGGTGCCGGTGTATTTCACCACCTCGAGCAAGGAAGCGCGTTGGACGCCGGATAGTGGCAGCCTGCTGGAACTGGCGGAAAGTCGTGGCCTGACGCCCGAATTCAGCTGCCGTGGCGGTTCCTGCGGCACCTGCAAGACGCGCCTGGTCAGCGGCCAGGTGCATTACCCGAACCCGCCAGCCGAGTTGCCGGAGGGCGATAGTGTGCTGATCTGCTGCGCGGTGCCGGCACAGGGTGAGGATGGCGTGCAACCCCTCGTGCTCGATCTGTGAGAGGGCCGAGTCGATGAGCATTCGATCTGAACGTCGTGACATCTGGCCAGATGGTGAAACAGGCGATGTGCGCAACTCGCCTGGGCGTTACGAGCACGGCGAAATGGAGGTCGGCTATCTGGCGTCGCAGTTGTTGCTGTCGCGCGAGTTGCCCAGGCATGCACCTGAACGCTCGAGGTTCTGGCTGCATATGCTGCGGTGCCTGCGCTATTGGTCGGCGAGGGATTGTCGGGGCTTGCAGGCTGCTGGCGAGGGAGCGTCGGTGGCGCGGTTGAGGGCGCAGAGTGCGTTGGGCTGAGTGCTCGTCTGAAGCTGTTGCCGTTTCGCTCGAAACGGCAACAGCCTCCGCTTAGCCTTGCGGCTGCGCGTCTTCCAGCGCTTTGCGGTAGGCATCGGCTTCGTCCTGAGACGGGAAGATACCGACCAGCTGTCCATTCTGGATCACGTCCCAGACGAGCATCCCCATGGCACGGGCTTCACGGGAAAGGTGCTGGTGGTCACGTTCACGTACGATCACGTTCATGCTGTCTCCTCGAAATGCGGATGCGGCGAAATGTCGCGGTTCGTTTATACACTTCGTTAGCAAGCTAATTAAACCGGAGATTTAGCAAAGGACTGTTCTTTTAATGCAACGAACAGTTGGGTTTTTATTCGGTCGTTTCCTGTCTGGGACGTTTTGAATCATCTTGAAATATTCAGTGGTAAGGATTGGGCCGGAAACTCTGTTTCAGGTCTTTCCGAATTACTGACGACCGTACTGCTGGCGATATTTCGCAGGTGTCAACCCGGTCAGCGCCTTGAACATGCGCCGCAGATTGGCCGGGCTGCTGAAGCTGAAGTTCTGCGCGGCTTACTGCACCGCGCGTCTCTCCATCCGCCGCCGATATTGGCGAGTACGGAAGAGGTCTTTCACCTGCTGCGTCACCAGCGCCCACAAGGGGGATACGCCGGGCTGGGTATCCCGGCCCTGGCTGAGCTTGTGCAGCTGATACTTCAC
Source organism: Ectopseudomonas composti (assembly GCA_946886245.1). The sequence goes on from CAMPIF010000264.1 coordinate 1,932, forward strand.
CACCGCCATATTGGCCAGCGAGGCCAGCACCTTGTTGTTCCAGGTGATCGGCGGCAGCTGGGGGGCGCTGCCGAGGCCGAGCTGCCAGTCACGCGGCAGGTTCGGGTCGATGGCCAGGGCCGTGCCGATGCCGACCATCTCGATGCCGCTATCGAGTACCTGTTGTGCAACGGGTGCACGTCGGATACCGCCCGTGACCATGATCGGCATGTTCGCCACTGCACGAATCTCACGGGCGAACTCCAGGAAGTAGGCTTCGCGCGCCAGGGTGCGGCCATCGCGGGCCTGGCCCTGCATGGCCGGCGCCTCGTAACTGCCGCCGGACAGCTCGACCAGATCCACATTCAGTCCATTAAGTAGGCGCACCACCTGCTGCGCGTCCTCGGCGCTGAAACCGCCGCGCTGGAAGTCTGCCGAGTTGAGCTTGACCGCCACGGCGAAGCCCGGTGACACCACGGTACGCACTGCCTTGACGATCTCCAGCAGCAGGCGCGCGCGGTTTTGCAGCGAGCCGCCCCATCGGTCGTTGCGCTGGTTGGTCAGTGGCGACAGAAACTGGCTGAGCAGGTAGCCGTGCGCCGCGTGGATTTCCACGCCCGTGAAACCGGCCTGCTCGGCCAGGCGCGCAGTGCGGGTGAAGCGCTCGATCACGTCCTGAATGACTGCCGGGGTCATTTCCCGCGGTGTGGCGAAACGCTTGGACAGGTTGCCCAGCTCTAGCGCTACGGCCGAAGGCGCCCAGGTTGGCTGGCCCAGGTTGGACTGCATCTGCCGGCCAGGATGGTTGATCTGCAGCCAGAATTGCGCCCCCTTGGCGCGGCCGATACGGGCCCAGCGCTCGAATCGCGCCAGCTGTTCGTCGTCTTCCAGCACCACGCCACCCGGCCCGGTCATGGCGCGGCTGTCGACCATCACGTTACCGGAGATGAGCAGGCCGGCGCCGCCCTCGGCCCAGGCCTGATAGAGACGCATCAGGTGCTCGGACGGTGCGTGGTTGGCATCCGCCATGTTCTCTTCCATCGCCGCCTTGGCGATGCGGTTGGGCAGGGTCGAACCATTGGGCAGGACAAGGGGATCGAACAGGGTCATGGGCGCTTCCTCGGTTGAGTCAGTGCCGACCTTAACTTTAAAGTTCACTTTAATGTCAATGGGCGTGCTCGCCCACTAACGTTCCGAGTCTGCATATGGCCGTGAGTCGTGCAGATGGGGTGCGGTGCAGTGCGTTCGAAGGTGGAAAGGGTCTCAGGTGCGCCCACGGATTTTGCCGGCAGGTCTGGGTAGCTCGCTCGTCTCGCCCAGGTTCATCTTCGACAGCACCCGCTTGGCGTTGGTGGCGCAGTCGATATCGTCCGGTTTGCTTTCGATCTCGTCGATCAGTGCCAGCAGGTGCGCCTTGCTCTGCGCGAGGCGCTGCTCCAGCGCTTCGATGTCCTTCACTTTTACCTGCAGGGTATCGAGCAGCTTGCCGTGTTCCCACTGCGCCAGATCCTGCGGCAGCAGGGTGCGCAACTCGTCCAGGCTGAAGCCGGCCTGCTGTGCGGTGGTGATCAGGTTGAGCACCAGCACGGCCTGTTCCGGGTAACTGCGATAGCCGTTGGCTTGGCGCTCCACCAGCTTGAGCAGGCCGATACTTTCGTAGAAGCGAATGCGCGAGGCCGCAAGGCCTGTGCGCTGCGCGAGTTCGCCGATCTTCATCTGGGTGTATCACCGTGGCAGGGGCGTTGAGTTCAAGGTTAACTTTAACCTTCGGCTCTGGCCATGAGGCTGCAACACCGGCATAGCGTCTATGCTTGCCGAGCCACCCTGATCAGAGCCGCTCTTGAACCGCATCCCCTCCAGCAGGTACAGCCCGTGAAGCACTCGATACTCATCGCCGCGCTGCTCTGCCTGCTGATGGGGGCGCTTGCCAAGGCCGAGACGTATCAGCTCGTCACCGAGGAGTGGGCACCCTACAACTACCGGGAGAACGAGCAGATCACCGGCATGGCCACGGAAGTGGTGCGGGCCATCATGGCGCTGACCGGCGACGACTTCGAGATCAGGATGAGACCCAGCATGCGCGCCACTCGCGTGCTGCACACTCAGCCCAGAACCATCATGTATTCGCTGTTTCGCACGCCTGAGCGAGAGCCTTTGTTCAAATGGGTCGGGCCCATCGCCGAGGAGTCCATCTATCCCTACCAGTTGGCCGCTGCAGCGCAGCCGATCCACACGCTGGAGCAATTGCTGAATGCCCCGCGCATCACCACCCGGCACGCAGGCCTGGTGCCCACGATGCTGGCTTCGATGGGGTTCGACAACCTCGACACGAGCGCAACGGAGAGCGAGCAGCTCTACCGCATGCTGTTGGCCGGTCGCACCGAGGTCATCATCGGCGACACCGACGCCGGCGTGGCCTACTACAGTCGCCGGTTGAACATCACTCCCGACACGATGCGCCGAGTCCCCATCGAGCTGTATCGCTCATCGCTGTACATCGCTTTCAGTCGTGACAGTGACGATGACCTGGTAGCCAACTGGGCCAGAGCGCTCGAGCATCTGCGCGAAACGGGTGAGCTGGAGCGCATTCATGGCCGCTATCGGTAATCCCTCATACCGCTGAGCGGTGGTCACCCGCCGCGCAGCGAAACCGCAGTGACGCTGCGGGCCAGCCTGCGCTAGCCGACGCCTCTCATCTCGCACAAGCAAAGGCATGTGCTTTTGCCGACAGCTCGCACCGAGACTGCATACAATGGGCGCCTGATCATTCCAGGCCATCAACATGGCTGCAGCAACCAAGGAACCCGCCTTATGGCCTCCCCTGACAAACAGAAGAAGCGCGCCCAGCGGGCCAAGACCAAAGCGAAGCAGAACCGCATGGGCAAGCCCAAGGCGCAGGCCAATGTCGTCCATCCGATTCTCGCCAACCCGTTGATCAATGAGCCGTTCGATGATGTCGAGATCGACCTGAGCACCTTCGATTTCAAGGACATCGAGGAGAATGGCTTCGACCCTGCGCATTTCGATGACCTGTTCCAGGCCATGAAAGCCGGCGAGGGCATCAGCCTGCTCGCCCTGTGCCTGATATTCCTGCAGTACCCGGTGCTGGAGTTGGTGGTCGCCGAGGAGTCGGAAGAGGCCGCGACCGACTTCATGATGGGCCTGCTGATCGTCTACCGCGGCATCTTCCACGATGAAGACGAAGACGCCGCGATCACCTGGATCGGCAGCGACGCCTTCCAGAGCGCCTATAACGAAGCGTCGCTGATCCTGCAGAAGAAGAACGCCCGCGCCTGATCCGCCACGCCGATCAGCCTTTCAGCGCCGCCTCGATGCTGGCGATGTCGATCTTGCTCATGGTCATCATCGCCTCGAAGGCGCGCTTGGCGGCCGCGCGGTCAGGGCTGGCGATGGCGGCGCTGAGGAGGCGCGGGGTGATCTGCCAGGAGAGGCCCCATTTGTCCTTGCACCAGCCACATTCACTGGCCTGGCCGCCGTGGTCGATGATCGCGTGCCACAGGCGATCCGTCTCGGCCTGATCGTCGGTGGCGACCTGAAACGAGAACGCCTCGTTGTGCTGGAATGCCGGGCCGCCATTCAGACCCAGGCAGGGAATGCCCATCACGCTGAACTCCACCGTCAACACATCGCCTTGCTGGCCACTGGGGTAGTCACCGGGCGCATGGTGGACCGCCAGCACGGCGCTGTCGGGAAAGGTCTTGGCGTAGAAGGTCGCAGCCTCCAGCGCGTCGCGGTCGTACCAGAGGCAGATGGCGTTCTTGCTGGTCATCCTGAGTCTCCCGCCATGGGTTGAGACTCAGCAGTCTAGACGGCAGTGACGCGCAGGCTTGTCCTTGCCTGTTCGTCGTTACGGCTGCGGTTCTGTCATCCAGAACATCGGGAACTGATCGAAGGGGTAGTGCTTGCCATCGTAGCGGACGGTGGTGCTGACCTTGCGTAGCACGGGCTCCTGCCGGCCAGCACGAACATGAGCGGTTAGCATCAGGTCGGCGTAGCCATGAGCATGCTTGGGCCCAAGGCCCAGCGTCAGGTCGGCTCGCTCCGATTGGAAGTCACTATCCGTGACACAGGACGTGCCCTTTAGCGTCGTCCACGAATACAGATAGGTGGCAAACACTGGCCTCAGCCGAGGCCCTTGCGGTGCCACCAGCGTTAGCAGATCGTTAAAGCCGGCATCCGGACAGCTCGCCCCGCGCGCGACACTGCGCACCACCACGCCGAACGCGCGAACGCCTGGCGCCAGGTGATAGCGCGCGGTATCCAGCCACAGGCTACCGGCATCTATTTCCAGTGCGGCATCTTCGCCAAGGTAGTCGTCATAACGTTCGCGCAATTGCCCGCTCTGCGTGTCCACCTTCGCCACCAGCCAGTTG
>CAMPIF010000265.1 GCA_946886245.1 Ectopseudomonas composti
TGTTTGCCCACCTGGCCCAGTTGCAGCCGTTGCACCCGGAGCGTCTGTACAGCGAACTGCTGGCGCTGGCCGGTGAATTCGCCACCTTTGCGAGCGCCGGGCGGCGCCCGTCGGAGTTCCCGATCTACCTGCACGACGACTTGCAAAGCTGTTTCACCCCGGTGATGCAGGCGTTGCGTGAAGCGCTGTCGATGCTGATCGACAGCAAGGCCGTGCCGATCCCCATCGTCGAGAAGGCCTATGGCGTGCACGTGGCCATGCTGGCCGACCGCAGCCTGCTGGACAACGCCAGCTTCGTCCTGGTGGTACGCGCCGACATGCCCGCCGAAACCCTGCGCGGACGCTTCGGCCAGCAGAGCAAGATTGGCTCGGTGGAGCACATTCGCGACCTGGTCAACCTGCAGCTGCCGGGCATCAACCTGCTGCCGCTGCCGGTGGCCCCACGGCAGATTCCGTTCCACGCCGGCTCGACCTACTACGAGCTGGACCGTGGCAGCGAACACTGGAAGCAGCTGGCACATTCAGGCGGCTTCGCCTTCCACGTGGCGGGCGAGTACCCCGGCCTGAACCTGGCCTTCTGGGCGATACGGGGTTAATCCATGACGGATCAAGACGACTGGCTGAACAAGCCACCGGCAGCGCAGCCGCAAAACAACGACCGCACCCAGTTCATGCCGCGCCCGGGTGGCCGTGGGCCGCAGCCCGCCGCCGAGGTGCCGGCTGCACCGCTGCAGATGCCGGCCGCACCGCTACCGGCGGGCCAGGCCCGTGGCATGAACCCTCTGGAACAGGCCGCCGGCCCGCTGCTGAGCATGCTCACCCGACTGCGCAGCACCCTCGCCCATCCCGCACCGGCCAGCCTGCGTGCACAGCTGCTGGGCTACCTGCGCCAGTTCGAGCAACGCGCCGAAGCCGCCGGCGTGCCGCGCAACGATGTGCTGCTGGCGCGCTACGCGCTGTGTACCGCGCTCGATGAAGCGGTGCTGAGTACGCCCTGGGGCAGCACCAGCGAATGGGGCAAGCAGAGCCTGCTGATCACCGTGCATAACGAAGCCTGGGGCGGCGAGAAGGTGTTCCAGCTGCTCGAACACTGCCTGCAAAGCCCGCGCGAACGCCTCGACCTGCTGGAGTTGCTGTACCTGTGCACCAGCCTCGGCTTCGAGGGTCGCTATCGGGTCATGCACGACGGCCGCAGCCAGCTGGAGGCGCTGCGCGAGCGCACTGCCGCAACCCTGCGCAGCGTGCGTGGTGAGCGCGAGCATGAGCTGTCGCCGCACTGGCGCGGGGTCAGCGTGGCACCGGATCGCCTGTCGCGGCTGCTGCCGCCCTGGGTCGGTCTGGCCGTGGCACTGGCGCTGCTGCTGGTGTTGCTGCTGGTGCTGCGGATGAAGCTGACGGCCGATGCCGAACCGGTGTTCAGGCAGATTCACGCCCTCGGCGAGGTGCCGGTGCAGAGCATCGAGCCGGCCGTGGTCAAGCCGCGCGTGGTCGAGCGGCCACGCCTGGCCACCTTCCTCGCCGACGACATTCGCGCCAATCGCGTGGCGGTCGAGGATGGCGTCGACCGTTCAGTAGTCACCATCCGTGGCGACGAGCTGTTCAGCTCCGGCAGCGCCAGCATCCGCGATGACTTCCAGCCGTTGCTGCTGCGCATCGCCGAGGCAATCGCCAAGGTCAAGGGCCAGGTGCGCATCACCGGGCACAGCGACAACCAGCCGATCGCCACGTTGCGCTTCCCGTCCAACTGGGCGCTGTCGCGCGCCCGTGCCGAGGAGGTGCTGCAGATGCTCGCGGCGCGTACCGGCCAGGCCCAGCGCTTCAGTGCCGAGGGTCTGAGCGACACCGAACCGCTGGCCTCCAATGCCACGGCCGAAGGACGGGCGAAGAATCGCCGCGTAGAGATCACCGTACTGGCGGAGGGTGTGGAGTGAAGGCGTTGTTCGGATTCATCACCCGCTGGGTCATCCCTGTGCTCGGGCTGATCGCCCTGAGCCTGATCATCTGGTTCATCGGCCCGCTGCTCAACGCGCTGCAGCCGGCCTGGACGCGCTGGACGCTGATCATCGTACTGTTCGCGCTGTGGCTCGGCTGGCGCCTGTTCTGCCTGCTGCGCGAACGCCAGCAGGAGCGCAAGGTGCTCGACAGCCTGGCCGCGCAAACGCCGCCGGACGCCGCCAGCGTGGCGACCGCCGAGGAGCTGGCGACCCTGCGCCAGCGCATGGACGAAGCCCTGGCGCTGTTGAAAAAGGCGCGCCTGGGCGGCGATGAGCGGCGCAATCTGTATCAGCTGCCATGGTACGTGATCATCGGCCCACCGGGTTCCGGCAAGACCACTGCGCTGGTCAACTCCGGGCTGAATTTCCCCCTCGCGGCCCAACTGGGCGCCGGCGCCATTCGTGGTGTGGGCGGCACGCGCAATTGCGACTGGTGGTTCACCGACGAGGCCGTGCTGCTCGACACCGCCGGGCGCTACACCACTCAGGACAGCCACGCCCAGGTGGACAAGGCGGCCTGGCTCGGTTTTCTCGACCTGCTCAAGCACCAGCGCGCGCGTCGCCCGATCGATGGTGCCTTCATCGCCATCAGCCTGTCCGACCTGCTGCAGAGCAGCGACAGCGAGCGCGCCGCGCACGTGGCGGCGATCCGCTCGCGGGTGCAGGAGTTGTATAGCCAGCTCGGCGTGCGCTTCCCGGTCTACGTCATGCTCACCAAGTGCGACCTGGTGCCGGGCTTCATGGAGTTCTTCGATGACCTCAGCCGTGAGGAGCGCGCCCAGGTCTGGGGCTTCACCTTCGCGCTGGACGACGGCAAGAGTGTCGGCGGCCCGCTGGAGAGTTTCGACAGCGAATTCGGCGCCCTCGAGCAACGCCTCAACCAACGCCTGGTCGAACGTCTGCAGCGCGAACGCGACCCGGCCCGACGCGACCTGATCTACGGTTTCCCGCAGCAGTTCGCCGCGATCAAGAGCCTGCTCGGCGAGTTCCTCAATGGCGTGTTCAAGCCCAATGCCTACGAGGAACGCACCCTGCTGCGCGGCCTGTACTTCACCAGCGGCACCCAGGAAGGCAGCCCGATCGACCGCCTGATCGGCGCCATGGCGCAGAGCATGAGCCTCGACCGCCAGCACCTGGCCCGGCAGAGCGGCAGTGGTCGCAGCTACTTCCTCCAGCACCTGTTCAGCCGCGTCGCATTCGCCGAACGCGGCCTGGTCGGCGTCGATCAGAAGGTCGAGCGCCGCCGCAGATGGCTGGCCATCGGTTCGCTGGCAGCCAGTGTGGCGCTGGTACTGGTGGTGACCACGCTGTGGCTGCTCAGCTTCAACGCCAACCGTGAGCATATCGCCCAGGTCGGCGCCCGCACTGCGCCTCTGGAGCAGCAGGTGCGCAGCCTCAGCCCGGCGCAGCGCGATGTGCTGGCCGTGCTGCCGTTGCTCAGCGCCGTACGCAACCTGGCCGGTGACCCGCCGGACTGGGCCAAGGGCCTGGGTCTGTACCAGGGCGACATGCTCGAAGAGCAGGCCGCCAGCGTCTATCGCCGCTTGCTGGTGGCCACCTTCGCCCCACGTCTGGTCAGCCGAATCGAGGAGCAGCTGCGCACGGGCGGTGGCTCCGACTACCTCTACGAAGGGCTCAAGGCCTACCTGATGTTCGGCGGCGGCGAGCAGTACGACGCCGAGTTCATCAAGGCCTGGATCGGTCTGGACTGGGATCAGAGCCTGCCGCGCGATCTGTCGGGCGAGCAACGCCAGGCGCTCGATGAGCACCTGCAGGCGCTGTTCGAGCGGCGCCCACCGGATGCGCGCCTGGATCAGCGCTTGATCGACGAGCTGCGCATGCAGCTGCAGCGCCTGCCGCTGGCGCAGCGTGTGTATGACCGGGTCAAGCGCCAGAAGCTACCGGCCGGGGTCAGCGACTTCCGCCTCAGCGAGGCCGCCGGGCGCGACGCCGCACTGGTCTTCACACGCAAGAGCGGCAAGGCGCTGAGCGACCCGCTGAGCGGCTTCTACACCCGCCGTGGCTACCGCGAAGCCTTCCTGCGCGCCAGCGTCAGTCAGGCCAGTGTCGTGGCCGAGGAACAATGGGTCCTGGGCCGTCAGCTCGACAGCACACAGGATGCCGTAAACCTGGCCGCCGATGTACGCCAGCTGTACCTGCGCGATTACGTGCAACAGTGGGATGCGCTGCTGGCCGACCTCGACTTCGTGCCGATCACCAGCGTGGCCCAGGCCGCCGACGTGCTGCGAATCCTGTCCGGGCCGTCCTCGCCGCTCAAGCAGCTACTGATCGCGGTGGCAGGGGAAACCGACCTGCAGCAGGCGCCCGAGTCCGAAGGCGTGGCCAAGGCGACCGACGAGGGTGTCGAGCAACTCAAGCAGAAACTCGGCTCGCTGCTCGGCCAGACGCCGGCCGGCAACGCCGTGGCGGCGGTTACGCAGATCGATCCGGTCAGCGCGCATTTCGCCGAACTCAACAGCCTGGTCAGCCAGGACCCAACGGCGCCGATGGCCATCGATGGCCTGCTGGCAGACCTCAATGCGCTCTACGTGCAACTCAGCAGCATGGTTGGCGCCAGCGGCGAGGCATTGCTCGGCGAAGCGAAGAATCAGGCCAGCGCCGCAGCAGCGCGGGCCAACCTGAGCGCCGCACGCCAGCCCGCATTGGTCCAGGGGCTGGTCCGGTCGGTCGTCGCCGCCAGCACCAACAGCATGATGGGCGGGGTGCGCAACCAGCTCAACGCCGCCTGGCAAAGTGATGTGGTCAACGTCTGGCGGCAGTCGCTGAGCGGCCGTTACCCAATGGTGCCGGGCAGCCAGCGCGACGCCACGCTGGATGATTTCGGCCAGTTCTTCGGCGTCGGCGGGGTCATGGACAGCTACTTCCGCAAGTACCTGCAGCCTTACGTCGACACCTCGGCACGCAACTGGCGCTGGCAGCCGGGCGCGGCGCAGAAGTTGGGCATCTCCGCCGGCGTGCTGCAGACCTTCCAGCGGGCGGCGCTGATTCGCGACGAGTATTTCCGCAGTGGCGGCCTGCAACCGAGCGTGCGCTTCGACCTCAAGCCGGTGAGCATGGATGCCACCATCAGCCAGTCGCAGCTCGATCTCGACGGCCAGCTGATCGGCTTCGACCACGGCCCGAGCCGGCCGGTCGCAGTGCAATGGCCGAACCCCGGCAGCATCGGCGTGGTGCGCCTCACGGTGTCGCCACCGGTCGAAGGCGGGCGCTCGGCGCTGACCCTGGAAGGGCCGTGGGCCTGGTTCCGCCTGCTCGATCAGTCCGAGCTGATTGGTGGCGCCTCGCCGGATCGCTTCAACCTGCGCGTACGCCTGGACCGCTCCAGCGTTGCCTACGAACTGCGCGCCAGCAGTGCTTTCAATCCTTTCAAGAGTCGCGCAGTGGCCGGCTTCACCCTGCCGGAGCGGCTATGACGATGATGGGTTTCTACGGCAAGGTCGCCAGCCGCGGCGACTTCATCGAACGCAACCTGACGAAGGACTTCCAGCGCGGCTGGGACGCCTGGCTATCGGCTGGCCTGCAGAGCAGTCAGGGCCAGCTCGGCGAAAGCTGGCTGGACGCCTACCTGACCAGCCCGCTGTGGCGCTTCGCACTCGCCCCAGGCGTCTGCGGTGGCGAGGCCATGGCCGGGGTGCTGATGCCGAGCATCGACCGCGTCGGCCGCTACTTTCCGCTGACGGTCGCCTGCCGTATTCCTGGTGGGCAACCGCTGCAGGCCATGCTGGCGAACGAAGCGTGGTTCGAGCGAATCGAGGATCTGCTGCTGAGCACCCTGGAAGAGGGCGCCCGCTTCGAAGACTTCGAGACAGCGGTGCAGAGCCTGGAGCCCCTGCCGGCTACAGCGCTGCCCGCCTACGACCAGGCGCATGGTCTGCAGCATTGGCCGGTGATCGATGCGCCGGGGCGCCTGGCCGCACTCGCAGCCGAGGCCTGCAGCGGTGCCAGCCTGTGGTGGGGGCGCGGCTCGCAGCGCATCGCGGCCGGATTGCGCCGTTGCCAGGGGCTGCCACCGACCGAGTCCTTCGCGGCTTATCTGCTGGGCCCGGAGGTCGTAGCGCAATGACTGCAGTGCATTACCAGTCGGCGGCCTACAGCCATGTCGGCCTGGTTCGTCAGATCAACGAAGACGCCTACCTGGAACGTCCCGAGGCGGGCCTCTGGGTGGTGGCCGACGGCATGGGCGGGCACGCGGCCGGCGATTACGTCAGCAGCCTGATCGTCGACAGCCTGCGCCACATCAAGGCGAGCGACACCCTGAGTGACTACGAGCATGTGCTGCGGCTCAGCC
>CAMPIF010000266.1 GCA_946886245.1 Ectopseudomonas composti
TGGTCGGCCCGGAGCAGGGCGCGACCTTGCCCGGTATGACCGTGGTCTGCGGCGACTCGCACACCTCCACCCACGGCGCCTTCGGTGCGCTGGCCCACGGCATCGGCACCTCCGAGGTCGAGCACGTGCTCGCCACCCAGTGCCTGGTGGCCAAGAAGATGAAGAACATGCAGGTACGCGTCGAAGGCAAGCTGCCGTTCGGCGTTACCGCCAAGGACATCGTGCTCGCCGTGATCGGCAAGATCGGCACCGCCGGCGGCAACGGCCATGCGCTGGAGTTCGCCGGCAGCGCGATCCGTGATCTGTCCCTGGAAGGGCGCATGACCATCTGCAACATGTCCATCGAGGCTGGCGCCCGTGTGGGCCTGGTGGCGGTGGACGAGAAGACCATCGCCTACGTCAAGGGCCGTCCATTCGCGCCCAAGGGCAGCGACTGGGACAAGGCAGTGGCGCAGTGGCAGAACCTGGTGTCCGATGCCGATGCGGTGTTCGATACCGTGGTCGAGTTGAAAGCCGAAGACATCAAGCCGCAGGTCAGCTGGGGCACCTCGCCGGAGATGGTTTTGGCCGTCGACCAGAACGTGCCGGACCCGGCCGTCGAAGCCGACCCGGTGAAGAAGGACTCGATCACCCGCGCACTGAAGTACATGGGCCTGAGCGCCAACCAGCCGATTACCGACATCCAGCTCGACCGCGTGTTCATCGGCTCCTGCACCAACTCGCGCATCGAAGACCTGCGCGCTGCTGCCGAGGTGGCCAAGGGGCGCAAGGTCGCCAGCACCGTCAAGCAAGCCATGGTGGTGCCGGGTTCTGGCCTGGTGAAACAGCAGGCCGAGGCCGAGGGGCTGGACAAGATCTTCATCGAGGCCGGTTTCGAATGGCGTGAGCCGGGTTGCTCCATGTGCCTGGCGATGAACCCGGACAAGCTGGGCAGTGGCGAGCATTGCGCCTCCACCTCCAACCGCAACTTCGAAGGCCGCCAGGGCGCTGGTGGCCGTACCCACCTGGTGAGCCCGGCGATGGCTGCCGCTGCGGCGGTTACCGGTCGCTTCATCGACGTTCGCGAATTGATCCAGGCCTGAGGAGCTAGATGATGAAAGCCTTTACCCAACACACCGGCCTGGTCTGCCCGCTCGACCGTGCCAACGTCGACACCGATCAGATCATTCCCAAGCAGTTCTTGAAGTCGATCAAGCGCACCGGCTTCGGCCCCAACCTGTTCGACGAGTGGCGCTACCTGGATATCGGTCAGCCGAACCAGGACAACTCCAAGCGCCCGATCAACAAGGATTTCGTGCTCAACTTCCCGCGCTACCAGGGCGCCAGCGTGCTGCTGGCCCGCGAGAACTTCGGTTGCGGCTCTTCGCGCGAGCATGCGCCGTGGGCACTGGATGAATACGGTTTCCGCACGGTGATCGCGCCGAGCTTTGCCGACATCTTCTTCAATAACAGCTTCAAGAACGGCCTGCTGCCGATCGTCCTCAAGGACGAAGAGGTCGATGCGCTGTTCGAGCAGGCCGAGGCCACCGAGGGTTATCAGTTGACCGTCGATCTCCAGGCGCAGACCGTGACCCGTCCCGATGGCGTGCAGTACCGCTTCGAGGTCGATGCTTTTCGCAAGCACTGCCTGCTCAATGGCCTGGACGACATCGGCCTGACGCTGCAGGATCAGGACGCGATCAAGGCGTTCGAAGTCGGTTACCAGCAGAGCAGCCCCTGGCTGTTCGGCGCGATCAAGTAATACATGAAGGTAGGGTGGATGGCGCTTTATCCATCCACCGTGCTGGGTTTCGGTGGATGAAAACAGCGTCATCCACCCTACGGATAGATTGAGGGATGCAATGAGCAAGCAGATTCTGGTTCTCCCCGGCGACGGTATCGGCCCGGAAATCATGGCCGAGGCGGTCAAGGTGCTGAACCTGGCCAACGACAAGTACGCCCTGGGCTTCGAGCTGAGCTTCGATGATCTGGGTGGCGCGGCCATCGACCGTTACGGCGTGCCGCTGGCCGATGAGACCCTGGCGCGCGCCAGGGCCGCCGATGCCGTGCTGCTTGGCGCCGTAGGCGGGCCGAAGTGGGACACCATCGACCCGGCCATCCGTCCCGAGCGTGGCCTGCTGAAGATCCGCTCGCAGCTGGGCCTGTTCGGCAACCTGCGTCCGGCCATTCTTTACCCGCAGTTGGCCGAGGCCTCCAGCCTCAAGCCGGAAGTGGTCGCTGGCCTGGATATCCTCATCGTCCGTGAGCTGACCGGCGGCATCTACTTCGGCCAGCCGCGCGAAAGCAAGGTGCTGGAAAACGGCGAGCGCATGGCGTACGACACCCTGCCGTACAGCGAGAGCGAAATCCGCCGCATCGCCAAGGTCGGTTTCGACATGGCGCGCGTGCGTGGCAAGAAGCTGTGCTCGGTGGACAAGGCCAACGTCCTGGCGTCCAGCCAGCTGTGGCGCGCCGTGGTCGAGGAAGTGGCCAAGGATTACCCGGACGTCGAACTGAGCCACATGTACGTCGACAACGCCGCCATGCAACTGGTACGCGCACCCAAGCAATTCGACGTGATGGTCACCGACAACATGTTTGGTGACATTTTGTCCGACGAAGCTTCGATGCTGACCGGCTCCATCGGCATGCTGCCGTCGGCATCCCTGGACGCCAACAACAAGGGCATGTACGAGCCTTGCCATGGCTCCGCGCCGGACATCGCCGGCAAGGGCATCGCCAACCCGCTGGCCACCATTCTCTCGGTGTCCATGATGCTGCGTTACAGCTTCGGCCAGGTCGCTGCCGCCGATGCCATCGAGAAGGCGGTGAGCCTGGTACTGGATCAGGGCCTGCGTACGGGCGACATCTGGTCCGAAGGCAAGACCAAGGTCGGTACTGCTGAGATGGGTGATGCAGTGGCCTCCGCGCTGCGTAGTCTGTAATCTTCCCAGCCCCGCCGGGGTGGTTCCGGCGGGCTGTTTATATAGGTGTAGTCGTTATGAAACGTGTAGGTCTGATCGGTTGGCGTGGCATGGTCGGTTCCGTGCTCATGCAGCGCATGCTGGAAGAGCGGGACTTCGACCTGATCGAGCCGGTGTTCTTCACCACTTCCAATGTCGGTGGCCAGGGCCCTGCCATTGGCAAGGACATCGCGACGCTGAAAGATGCCTACAGCATTGACGACCTCAAGGGCCTGGACGTGATCCTGACCTGCCAGGGCGGTGACTACACCAACGAAGTCTTCCCCAAGCTGCGTGAAGCCGGTTGGCAGGGCTACTGGATCGACGCCGCCTCCAGCCTGCGCATGGATGACGATTCGGTGATCGTGCTCGATCCGGTCAACCGCAAGGTGATCGACCAGGCGCTGGATGCTGGCAGCAAGAACTACATCGGCGGCAACTGCACCGTCAGCCTGATGCTGATGGCGCTCGGTGGTCTGTACGAGGCCGGTCTGGTGGAGTGGATGAGCGCCATGACCTATCAGGCCGCTTCCGGTGCTGGCGCGCAGAACATGCGCGAGCTGATCAAGCAGATGGGCGCGATCAACGGTGCCGTTGCCGATGAGCTGGCCGACCCGGCCAGCGCCATTCTCGACATCGACCGCAAGGTGGCCGAAGCCATGCGTGGCGAAGGCTTCCCGGTCGACAACTTCGGCGTGCCGCTGGCTGGCAGCCTGATTCCCTACATCGACAAGGAACTGCCGAACGGGCAGAGCCGCGAAGAGTGGAAGGCTCAGGCCGAAACCAACAAGATTCTCGGTCGTTTCAAGAACCCGATCCCGGTCGATGGCATCTGCGTGCGCATCGGCGCCATGCGCTGCCACAGCCAGGCGCTGACCATCAAGCTGAACAAGGATGTGCCGATGGCCGATATCGAAGGCCTGATCAGCCAGCACAATCCCTGGGTCAAGCTGGTGCCGAACCATCGCGAAGATTCCATCCGCGACCTCGGTCCGACTGCCGTCACTGGCACCCTCAGTGTTCCGGTCGGTCGCCTGCGCAAGCTCAACATGGGTTCGCAGTACCTGGGTGCCTTCACCGTCGGTGACCAGTTGTTGTGGGGCGCTGCCGAGCCGCTGCGCCGCATGCTGCGGATTCTGCTGGAGCGCTAACCGCCAGGCTGCCAGTCAGCGTCAAACAAAGCCCTTCTGTCTCGGCAGAGGGGCTTTGTGTTTTCTGTGGTGCGCAAGCTGATTGCCTGGGCGCTGGGGCGCAGTTACAGTGCCGCTCCCTCCGTGTCGCAGGTCCGCTCATGAGTCAGTCCATCAATATCGCCGTGATCGGCGCCACCAGTAATGTCGGCGCCGCGCTGGTCGAATTGCTCGAAGAGCGTGACTTCCCGATCAAGGATCTGCATCTGCTGGCCAGCAGCGAATCGGCTGGGCAGAGTCTTTCTTTCCGTGGTCGGCAGGTGCGGGTCAGATCGCTCGATGCCTTCGATTTCACTCAGGTGCAACTGGCTTTCTTTGCCGCAGGTTCTGAAGTGACACGCACCCATCATGAGCGCGTGGTCGCAGCCGGTTGCTCGGTCATAGACCTGAGCGCTGCTTTTTCGCTGGATCAGGCCCCCTGTGTATTGCCCGAGCTCGGCGCCGAAGGGCTGCCGGCACTGACCAGGCCTTGGTGCGTCAGTGCGCCCACGCCCTCGGCAGTTGCCTGTGCGTTGGTGCTGGCGGCGCTGAAGCCTGTACTGCAACCACAGCAGTTGCAGGTGACGGCCATGCTGTCGATTTCCACACTGGGGCGCAGTGGTGTTCAGGAGCTGGCGCGGCAGACTGCCGAGCTGCTCAACGCGCGCCCACTGGAGCCGAAGACGGTGGATCGCCAGATCGCGTTCAATCTGCTGGCGCAGGTCGGCGAGGTGGATGAGCAAGGGCATGCTCAGCTGGAGAAGCGTCTGGCCGCCGAGATTCGACAATTGTTGAGTCTGCCTGAGCTTCCGGTCGCAGCGACCTGCGCCTTGGTGCCAGTATTCTTTGGCGATAGTCTCGCGCTGGGTGTGTATGCTGATTCGGATATCGATATCAGTGCCGTGCAGCAGTTGCTCGAGGTCGCGCAAGGCATCGAGTTGGTAGAGGCCGGCGACTACCCGACTGTGGTGGGTGATGCGGTGGGGCAGGATCAGGTGTACGTGGGGCGTATCCGTCGCGGCGTGAGCGATCCAAGGCAACTCAATTTGTGGATTGCGTCTGATAATGTAAGAAAAGGCGCCGCCCTGAATGCTGTGCAGATAGCTGAGTTATTGATAAAACACTATCTGTAAAAGATACTTACCTAGAAATTTGAAGAATCTTTCTAGCTTGGCAATACTGGCTGAGTTGATTGCTGAATGGGGAGCCGCTCGTGGAGCGGAGGCAGGCAGCAGTTCTCAAGACCCTCTCGCATGCCGAGAAAAAGATAAAACAAGGGATAACGCTATGGTTCGGGTTCGCAAACTGGTGCTGGCAATCGCAGCCGCTTCCGCGCTGTCTTCCGGTATGGCGCATGCGCTGGGGTTGGGTGAAGTTACCCTGCAATCGTCGCTGAATCAGCCGTTGGTAGCGGAAATCGAATTGCTGGAGGTGCGCGACCTTGCTTCCAATGAGGTGATTCCCAGCCTCGCGTCTCCTGAGGAGTTCGTCAAAGCGGGCGTCGATCGTCAGTACTTTCTGACCGACCTCAAGTTCACGCCGGTATTGAAGCCCAACGGCAAGAGTGTTATCCGCATCACGTCGAGCAAGACCGTGCGTGAGCCCTACCTCAACTTCCTGGTTGAAGTGCTCTGGCCGAACGGTCGTCTGCTGCGTGAATACACCCTGCTGCTCGATCCGCCACTTTATTCTGCGCAAACGGCCGTCGCCGCTGCTCCGCAGCTGCCGATCGCCGCGCCTGCGCCGCGTCCGTCTGCTGCGCCTGCCACTGCGCCGACTCGCGCTGCGCCTGCCGCGGCCCCGCGTCCTGCAGCGCCGGCAGCCGCCTCGCGCGCCATTTCCGGTAGCGAATACAAAACCACTGCCAACGATACGCTCTGGGAAATCGCCCAGCGTGTTGGCGGTGGTTCGGACAATCAGACCATGCTGGCTATCCAGGACCTGAATCCGGATGCCTTCATCGGCGGCAATATCAACCGCATGAAGAGCGGTCAGGTGCTGCGTCTGCCGGACGAACAGCAGGTTCGCAGTCGCAGCAATGCCGAGGCGATCGCTCAGGTCTCCGAGCAGAATGCAGCCTGGCGTGAAGGCCGTGCCGTCGCCTCGCGTCAACTGGATGCCACTCGCCGTACCACCGCTGGCGCCGCGCCGGCGACTGCGGAGTCGGGCGACAGTCTCACGCAGGATGCT
>CAMPIF010000267.1 GCA_946886245.1 Ectopseudomonas composti
ATACCGGACAGTCTTCGATGTAAGACTGGTCCCCGCCCGACAGATCCAGCAGCGCCTCGGCCGGTTCGCCGCAATAGGGGCAATGATACGACTCGCTTTCCAGCATCGCGGCCTCCTTGTGACTGGGCGGTATGACCTGACGAACCTGACAAGGGCTCGCAATTCCTTATAGCACAGGGAGATATACCCACCCACTTGCCTTGATCCCCAACAAACCCCCAAGGGATACCGGTCTGTAGTCGCCAAATCGGCATCTGGCCTAGGGAAGGCTTCTGCAGAGTTGATCTAAAGTAAAAGTGTGGCTTGCCGACAACAGGTTGATGGCGAAAAGAACAAGGAACGTGACGTGAAGGTCAACTCACAGAATACAACTCAAGCCTACCCAGCGACTTCGACCAGTCGGGCGCCGGAGATCAAGCAGCCCGCCAGCAGTAAAGAGCAATTGGATACTGCGCTGCGGAAGCTCGCCGACGATATCTATCACAAACACGAGCAGCAAGAACCCGTTCCGACTTACAGCCAATCAATTACCATGACATCGACCAATGTCTTCTCGAGCCCGGAAATCGAGCAAGAAGCGCTAAATAATATCTGGGTGGCAACGGTCAATCTTTACATGCCTGGCGGAGAAGTCCCTAAGTCCATTGAAAAGATGTTCTCGCGCTATGAGGCAATCATGGCAGAGATAGCTGCCGAGCAGCCGACATTGGCCAATGGGGACTGGGGCATCGCCATCAATGAATCGGGTGAGCTCGAAATTACAGGTCAGCTCAGCGATGACAGAAAATCTTTTATAGCGGAAAAATTTGACACTGACATAGCGTTTGCCAGCGCCGCCAAGGACTTTAAATCCGGATTCTTGAAGTATCTGGCCATGGACGCTGGGGGGTGGTCAGAATACGAGGTGAATGAGAGCAACTTCCTCACGATCATCGACGTCAAGGAATTATTAGATAATTCGCAAGCCGCAGAAGACTTCAAGCAGGCCTGGGGCAAGGACTTCAGTTGGCTGGAATCAAATAAAAACATTTCAAGCCAGTTGGAGAGGAATGCACTAAAAAAGTGAGTCCTCATGAACGGGTCGATCACACGTAAGGTCTGAAGGAGTCCTGTAGTTCTGGCCGACTTCAGCTTCTGATGATTGTGAACGCGGCCAACCGGACCGGCTCCCCGATTTCAGTACCACGCTGAACTTAGTAGCGTCCGTTTTCCGACCAGGAGACGGCAATGAAAAAACGTTTCACCGAAGAGCAGATGCTCCACTTCCTCAGGCACGTCGAGGCCGGTGTATCGGTGAAGAAATTGTGCCGAAAGCATGCCGTCGGTGATGCTTCGTTAAAAACGGGCTGGAACGCCAGCCCGAGCTGCACGCCCCGTCGGAATGCTCAGTTACAGCTCGTAAACTCGAGTGCGAGCCCAGTCCGTTGCCCACCCGTATTTGCGGGGCCGCCATCGGTATCGCCTGACCTTGGCTCGACGACTTTCGTACAACCCCCAACGCTGTGCACAGGTCACGTAGCCCCCCGTGCTGCCCCTCGAGGCCCGCGTCTTTGCTGGGCTGCGCCGATTCGCTGTGACTTGGCGGTATAATCGCCGGTCTACTGCTCACCCTGTTTAAGCAGACACCCTTTCAACCTTAGCCGTTCTAGAACAAGAGAGCATGATGGGCGCATTCGATGCCATCCGACCCTATGCCGATGCAGAAGTGCGCCCCGTACTGGCGCGCCTGCTCGCCGACCCGGCGTTTCTCGGCACCCTCACCCGTTTTCGCTTCCCGCGCCTGGCCGGGCCGTTGGGCTGGCTGCTCAAGCCGCTGATCGCCGCACGGCTGCGCAGCGAGTTCGCCAGCGTCGATTCGGTCACCAAGCTACAAGAGAAGATCGAGCCCTACATCGACCGCACCATCGAGCACGCCAGTGACGGCATCAGCTATTCCGGCCTGGAACACCTGCAGCCCGGCAAGCCCTACCTGTACCTGGCCAACCACCGCGACATCGTCATGGACCCGGCCTTCGTCAACTACGCCGTCTACCATGCCGGCTTGCAGACGCCACGTATCGCCATCGGCGACAACCTGTTGCAGCGTCCCTTCGTCAGCGACCTGATGCGCCTGAACAAGAGTTTCATCGTGCACCGCTCGATCAGCGGGCGACGCGAGAAGCTGGCGGCCTATCAACTGCTCTCGGCCTATATCAACCACTCGATCCGCAATGATGGCGAGTCGATCTGGATCGCCCAGGCCGAGGGACGCGCCAAGGACGGTGACGACCGTACCGACTCGGCCATCCTCAAGATGTTCCACATGAGCCGCAAGGACGAGCCGTTCGCGGACGTGATCGCGTCGCTGAACCTGATCCCGGTGTCGATCAGCTACGAGTACGATCCCTGCGACCTGGCCAAGGCCCGCGAACTGTGCGTGCGTGCCACCACGGGCAGCTATACCAAGGCGCCGGGCGAAGACGACGCCAGCATCGCCCTGGGCATCACCGGTTACAAAGGGCGCGTGCA
Organism: Ectopseudomonas composti; assembly: GCA_946886245.1. Next base: position 2,509 of record CAMPIF010000267.1, read on the forward strand.
CCTGCACTTCAGTCCGCCTGTCGCTGGCCTGGAAGACACCAAGCAGCTAGCTCAGGAGATGGATCGTCACATTCTCGGCCAGTATCGCCTGTTCCCCGTGCACTACCTGGCCTACGCCATGTGGGAAGGCCGCGAGGCCGAGCTCAACGTGCCAGCGGCAAGCGAGGTATTCGATGCCGCAGAACTGGCCAAGGCCGAAGCTCAGTGGAACAAACGCCTGGTCGCCTGCAGCGCCGAGGAAAAACCCTTCCTGATCCTGCAGTACGCCAATCCGGTGCGGAACCAGTACCGGATCAAGGCGGGGCTCCCCCTCTAACAGCCCCGCGCTACGAACGAAAACGGCAGCCATCAGGCTGCCGTTTTCGTTTATCGCTCAAGCATCAAAGCCGCGTGCTGGCCCAGGACAGCATCAGGGCTGCGCCCAGGCAGACGGCACCGAAACGATAGAAGAAGCGATTGATCCGCAGGGTGCGCTCGTCCTGAATCTCGGCTTCATCCAGCTCGCCCTGAGCCAGCACTCGCGCCATGCCGCGCTGCTCACGCAAGCGGGTCATCAGACACAGCCAGGCCCCCGCCACAGCGAAGAACAATGCCAAGGAATTCACCGCTCCGGCCGGATGGGCGAGAAACAGCGACCACAACACCTGCAGCGACATGCAACACCTCGGAAACAGCATGGTGCAGCAACCCCGCCACTGCACCAGAATGGGGATTTCGGCCGAGAAACGGTGCGTCTCGGCCCTCGAAAAGTCGTCGCGCAGTGTACTGAAATAGCGCTTTTATAAGCTTCGTTTCCGACGAACGCAGCTCGCTATCCCGAAATCGTCTGAAAACTGTCATATGCCTGGCCTAGGGTTTGTATCTCCAATAGTGACCAAGCAGTCACGACTGTTGCTGGAGCCAAAACCCAACGTCCCTGGAGGACCTGCCATGCTCAATTCACAACCGCTGGATCGCGATTACCTGATCGACTCGCTGGATGAAGTGGACGCCGTGGTCGACGAACTTTCCTTCAACGTGCAGGACCAGCACTGGCTGGTGTACTGCGCCCTGGGTGGCCATGAGCATTACGACCTGCCGGACATCGACAACCGCACCGGCATGAGCCTGCCGGAGTTCTACGCCGAAGCGGCATGAAGCCCCAGGACAAATGAAAACGCCCCGCGATGCGGGGCGTTTTTCGTCGCGTCGCCAGCAATTACTGCAGCAGAACCTGGCCGATGGTCGGGTCCTTGAACGCGCGGGTCAGCGCGTCGCTGAGCACGTCACCCACCAGCTTGGTGTTGGTTTGCTGGTTCGGTGCGGTGCCGAAACGCTGGTTCAGCGAGGCGCCGTAACGGCCGGTATAACGGCGGCTGCCGCCTTGCACGTCGGCACGAATGGAGGCCGATATATCTGCCTCGGTGACGTACATACCCTCCTTGGGCGACTGATACTTCAGTTCCGCCAGGGTGATGGTCAGTTGCGGCGCGTTGTAGGCGTTGGCCGACGGTGTGAAGCCGAGCAGACGTACAGCAGCCTCGGCCTCAGCCTGCAGCCTGGGCAGCACATAATCGGGGCTGACGCTGATCGAACTGGTTTCCGGATACAGGCCGCCGCGGGTGCCAAGCACCGGCGAAGGACGGCCATCGACCACGCGCACCACCACCGGCTGGCCCTGACCCACAGGCGTCAGCGAGCTGGTGAGCTTGGGTTGCGGGGTGAGTTGCTGAGGGCTGAGGGCGCAACCGGCCAGAGTCAGGCTGGCGGCAGCAAGCAAGGCGATCAACGCACGGTGCAGCATGCTCATCTCTCCGAGTGAGGTAAAAGTGGCCGGCAGTATACCCAGCGTGGACTGAGGCCGACAGTAGTGCCGCATAGGACCCTCAGCACAGCGTCGCGGTTCCTGTCATCAGCCTGTCACCGCGCCCTGGCATAAAGGCACCTGTCAATTCGCTGGAGCCTTCGCCATGCTTTTGCGCCGCCTGTTCAGCCGCGCTCGCCCGATGCGCCACTTTGCCCTGATCGATGGTGAAGGGCTTTGCCGCGCCCTGCGGCAGATGCAGGAACACCCGAGCCAGGCTGGCTGGGTGGAAGTTCACGAGCCGAGCATCACCTGGTTGGGCTGCCACCTGCCCGCCGGTGCCCGGATCACCCCGGTCGTCACACACGCACCAGCCGCTCGCCCGTTGGCGGCCTGACCGGCGGAAGAATAAAAGTCACGCAGGAGCGACCAATTTCCCCTCATTCACCGTTATAATCGCGCCCCGATTATAAGGACGTCTCCTGATCGGGCCGCACGACCTCGCCGATGCAACGTCATCGCCCCGCCCCAGAGAGTCGCCCACTTCGAGCTGCCGCTTCCGGCCAGCCGCTTTCAGCCCATATGCAGAGCCGATAGCAGCCATGCGTTGCATGATTTGCACGGGCAAAAGCGTGCCGAGGCAGTCGAGCTTTTGAGGTTCACCGCTCCAAAAGAGCGTGAAAAAACGGTTTTAACAACTTCACAAGAGTGTGGCGAACAAATGAACAGTTTTGCGTCCGCAAATCCCAGCCTTGACCCTCCCCGCCGAACGACAGGGCATCACGCCTGAGTCTGCCGGTATCGCCCTGAAAGGCCGAACGGCCGTCCATCTGGTGCAGTTTTTCTTGGAGAGAGGTTAATGGCGCATAACGATTACCAAAGCGTAGATGTGGTGCTGGTTGGCGCTGGCATCATGAGCGCGACCCTGGGCGTGTTGCTCAAGGAACTCAACCCCGGCATCACGCTGGAAGTGGTAGAGCTGCGCGAGTCCGGCGCAGTGGAAAGCTCCAACCCCTGGAACAACGCCGGCACCGGTCACGCCGCGCTGTGCGAGCTGAACTACACCCCGGAAGGCGCTGACGGCAGCATCGACATCAAGAAGTCGGTGAACATCAACGCCCAGTTCGAGGAGTCCAAGCAGTTCTGGGCTTACCTGATCGAAAAAGGCGCGATCAACTCGCCGAAGACCTTCATCAACCCGGTCCCGCACATGAGCTTCGTGCGCGGCAACAGCGGCATCGCCTTCCTCAAGAAGCGTTTCGAGGCCCTGCGTCAGCATCACGCCTTCACCGAGATGGAGTACACCGAGGATCGCGCCACCATCGCCGAATGGGCGCCGCTGCTGATCCCGGGCCGCGACACCAACGAGCCGCTGGCGATGACCCGCGTACAGGCCGGTACCGACGTCAACTTCGGCGCGGTCACCGAGCAGATGCTCGCCTACCTGACCACCCAGCCCGACGCCAAGGTCACCTGCAACCAGAAGGTCACCGACCTCAAGCGCGACGGTGAAGGCTGGCTGGTGGACATCAAGGACACCCGCTCCGGCGCCACGCGCAAGCTCAAGAGCAAGTTCGTCTTCCTCGGCGCTGGCGGCGGTGCACTGCCGCTGCTGCAACTGTCCGGCATTCCCGAAGGCAAAGGCTTTGGTGGCTTCCCGGTGAGTGGTCAGTGGCTGCGTTGCGACAACCCGGAGATCGTCAAGCAGCACCAGGCCAAGGTCTACAGCCAGGCCGCCGTGGGCTCGCCACCGATGTCCGTGCCGCACCTCGATACGCGCGTGGTGGACGGCAAGAAATCCTTGCTGTTCGGCCCCTACGCCGGTTTCACCACCAAGTTCCTCAAGCACGGCTCGTTCCTCGACCTGCCGTTGTCGGTACGCCCCAACAACCTCGGCCCGATGCTGGCGGTGGCGCGTGACAACTTCGACCTGACCCGCTATCTGGTCAAGGAAGTGATGCAGTCCGAGGAACAGCGCCTGTATACCCTGCGCGGCTTCTACCCCGA